>JBBRVA010000309.1:0-8698 GCA_038247295.1 Caldilineales bacterium
CCGCCGCTTGTCACGGGGCTGATCCTGGGCCTGGCCGGTTCGCTGTCCGGCTCGATCTTGGTCGAGACGATCTACAATTGGCAAGGCATGGGACGGCTGTACTACGATGCGCTGGCCGGTACACCGGATGAGGGTGTGATCGTGGCGCTAACCTTTATGTTTACGCTGCTCTACGTGGGCGTGCGTATGTTGCTGGAAGTGCTCTATATTTTTCTGGATCCACGCGTGCGGTATAGTGAGTAAGTTATGCAACTTAAAGCGGCCTTGCGGGAACTATTGCGCAGCGGTGCGGGCATCAGTGGCATCTTGTTGCTGGGGCTGCTTGTGGCCGGCGCCATCTATGTGCTCACCACCTATCCGCTGGACTATGGCGACCGCGAGTGGAGCAACCCTACGCGCTGGGCAGACAACCCCAAAGCTGTGCCGCCTACGTGGATTAACCTTTGGCAAGATCAGCCGCGCGTCGAGCACCGTGTTTTCAGCGCCAGCCAGCCGGATGAAATCAACGTCGTTAAGGCCGGCAAGATCCTCACTTTCCGTTTTCCGCTGACCTATACCTATACCATTCCACCTACCTTTCTGGCCGTTACGCTGGGTGATGTCGCCTATGCAGAAAAGCCCCCGTTGGTCACCGTGAGCGTGTTGCGCCCGGACGGCAAAGAGATGCGCATCTTCCGCCATGCTGTGCGGGGTCCACGCGAGGGCGAACAGGGCCCTTTCCAGCGCTATTTTGGGGAGCCGCTGCGGGTGCAATTGAGCAGCGATGAATCCACCTTGGGTGCGGTGCGTGAATTCTTAGAAGAAGAGTACGAACTGCGCCTGGACGAAGGTGAAATCAGCGGCCAGGTCGAGCGCGTCATCTTTGGCGTGCCAGACGCTGAGGGTGAGGCATTTACGCCCCTCACCGGCGCGTATGAAGTGTTGGTGCGCGCCAGCTTCCGCGGGGCAGACGACACGTTAGGTCTGGTCCGTTTTGTCGTTGGTGGCCAAGTCTACGGCCTGATGGGTACGGACTCGCTGGGGCGTGACCTGGCGCAAGGCTTGCTCTTTGGTCTGCCGGTGGCACTCTTCATCGGGTTGGTCGTTTCGCTTGTTTCCACGACGATTGGCACGGGGCTGGGCATTGCCAGCGGCTATATTGGCGGGCGCACCGATCTGCTAATCCAGCGCATGGCGGATATTGTGGCCAATGTGCCAGTGCTGCCCTTGCTGATCTTTATGCTTTTTGTGATTGGCCCCAGCCTATATGTGTTGCTTTTTGTCCTCGTCGCTTTTAGCTGGCCCGGCTTTACAATCCAAGTACGCTCGATGGTGCTCCACACGCGCACCAGCACGCTGGCCGAGTCGATCCAAAGTTTGGGCGCGTCGCGGGGCCGGGTGATGTTCCGTCACATTTTGCCCCAGATTGCGCCCTATGTCCTGGCGCATTTGATCTTCGCTGCGCCCTCAGCGATCCTGGCCGAAGCCGGACTTAGCTTTCTGGGATTGGGCGATCCATCGATCCCAACCTGGGGCCAGATTTTGGAGAGTGGCTTCCGCACCGGCGGTGTCTATGTCGGCTATTGGTGGTGGATCATCCCGCCCGGGCTGCTGATCGTGTTGACGGGCTTAACCTTTATGTTGATTTCGCTGGGCTTGGAGCCGGTGGTCAATCCCCGGCTACGGCGGACGCGTTAAAAAGTATTGCATTTATCATTCTTTTTCGCTATACTAAGTTAGGTGAATCACTTGGCGCGTTGGATAGTCCATGACCGGTATGGCAACCAGATTTATATGACCGACGAGCGATGGTGCCACGCCATGCAAAAGCGGCCTTGGCTATCTAACTATCTGGAAAACGTACTTACTACCATTCGTCAAGGCCGACGGCAGCAAGATCCGCTCAACCCATACAAATACAAATATTATTGGCCTTGTCGGCCGCTTGAGCCAGAATTTAATCACATGGTAGTTGTCGTATTGTTTGCTCCGCAGACCGATGCATCGGGACAGCTAGCGCCCAATAATTATGTGGTAAATGTTTGGGCAGTTTTTCTTTATGGTAATAGGTAAAAATAGCATGATTGAGCACTATGAATATGATGCAGAAAGTGACGTGTTAGACGTTTATTTTGACGAGAAACGTCCGGTGTGGACAATTGAGCTAACGCCTAACATCATGATCAGTATTGATCGCATTTTGCAGCGGGTGATTAGTTTGACGTTTATGGACTATACAGAGCTAATTCGCCCAACTGATTGGGGCATTCGTAGTTTTCCGATTACCGGCTTGAGCGAGCTGCCGTTGGTCGAACGCGACTTAGTGATTCGCATCTTAAATTCATCTCCCGTCAATCGTTGGTTGGATGTATCTAGCGTGCAGACATTGCCGAATTCCCCTTTTGCCGTCACTCACTTAGAACCTCCCCCCCAAGAATTGGGTTTGCTCGCCTTGGCAGACGTATAAAATGTGATAAGCTTGTGCGAATTTCGTACTATCGGCCAAGCTGGCAACCAAGAGGAGCGTACCGCCATGTTGGCCACGAGTGCTCCCGACCTTACCAACTTGCTGCGTCAACAAGAAAGTTTGCGCGGGATTATCGAATCGATCAGCAGCGAGCTAGAATTGCGCCCGCTGCTAACGTTGATCATCCGCTATGCCTGCGAGCTATTGGAAGCAGAAAATGGCACGATTGGCCTACTCGATGAGCAACGCCAGGTCGTCACCACAGAAGCCGTCTATCAGATGCCAGCCAATGAACTCGGGGCGGAATTTCCCGCTGGCGTGGGCATCTTCGGCCACATCCTGCTCCATCCGCAAACAATTATCCTTACGCGTTATGGCGACGTAGCCCACCCGACCCAACTCACCCTCATCGACTATACCGTGATTGGCGTGCCGATTTTATGGCGCAACCAGTTGATTGGTGCCTTTGGCTTGGGGCGTCCAGCGATTCATCAATTTACCGAGCAAGATGTAGAAATCCTTTCGCTCTTTGCCAAACACGCTGCAATTGCCATTATTAACGCGCGTCTCTTTGAATCGGAACGGCGGCGTACGGCGCGCAGCACAATGATCAACGAGATTAGCCGTCAGATTCACAGCAGTTTGAATCTGGAAACAAGTTTGCAAACCGCGGTGGAATCGATCAATCAGTATCTACATTATCCCAATATTGCTTTACTCTTAACTGATCTGGAAGATCCGCAAACCTTGGTGTTGCAGGCCCGCAGTGGTATCTATATGCAACATGCCAAGAATGGCTACCGCCAGAATATTCAAGTTGGCATTATTGGCGCCGCTGCCCGCCATCGGCAACCGATCTTAATTGCCGATGTGCGCCGCGATCCACGTTACCTGCCTCTGCCGGGGGCTAGTGATATTATGTCTGAGCTGGCCTTGCCACTGATCGTGGATGACCGGCTACTAGGTGTGCTCAACATCGAATCGAAACAGACCATCAGCAGTGATCAAGTGACCGATCTTAAGATTATTGCCGATCAATTAGGCATCGTGATCGACAATGCCCACCATTACGCTGAAGAAAAACGACGCACGGAACGCCTGGAACTGATCGCGCGCGTCGGCCAGCGCATCGCCGCCCGCCTCGATCCAGATGAACTTTTTAGTGCTACGATCAAAGAGCTATACGCCCAATTAGGCTACGATCATGTTGCTTTTTTCGTGGTCGATCCTCTTGATCCCGGCTGGCTGGTGCAACGCGCGTATGCCAGCCGCTGGCCGGAAGCCGGGCGCGTCGGTTATCGCCAGTCGATTGAACGTGGCATTATCGGCGCAGCCGCGCGGCGACGCACATTCGAGCTGGTCAATGATGTACATGCTGACCCGCGCTATATCCCCGTTTCAGAAAAGATCGATTTGCAAGCAGAATTGGCCGTTCCCATCTTGCTGGGTGAGCAACTATTAGGCGTCTTTGACGTGGCCAGCCGCAAGCCTTTTCTTGATGATGATCTAAAGGCGATCCAGATCATTGCCGACCAGTTGGCTGTTGCGATTGATCACGCCTATCTTTTTGCCGACACGCAGCGCGCACTAGAAGAAACCCGGTTACTCTATCGCACCAGCCAGCGCATCAGTGTGGCGATCGATGTTGATGATGTTGTGCAGGCGTACCTGGAGCAGGTGGCTGTGCGTGGGCGCTATGCTTGTAATATCGCACTCTACGAATTTGATGATGCTGGCCGCCGCTCGGCCGTGATCGTGCGTGGCCGCTGGACGCCAGCGGATGGCCTACAATGTCCGCTGATGCTCCAAGTGCCCAGTGTGCGCGATGCGCTTGATCCACTGCTAGATGTCGGCCAGACAATTGCGATTCGCGATGTCCACACAGATGCGCGCGTGCCAGAAGTGTTACGCCAGATGCAGGCCCAAGATAACCGCCCCGCCCTAACGCTGATCCCGCTGATGGCGCGGGGGCGGCGGATTGGCCTGGTCATCCTCAGCTATCCTGGGGTGCATGAATGGCCGGAAGCCAATTTGCACGCCTACCAGATTACGGCCGCGCAATTGGCGACGGCAATCGACAATCGCCAACAGAACGCAGTGATGGCGCGCCACAACCAGCGGATCGCCGTCTGGGAAGAGCGCCGCCGCTTGGCGCGCGAATTGCATGATTCTGTCACCCAACTGCTCTTCAGCATGACGCTGATTGCCCAATCGATTGCACCAGCCTGGCGGCGCAGCCCAGCCGAAGGTGAGCAACGCATGCAACGTCTGTTAGAGTTGAGCCAATCGGCATTAGCAGAAATGCGCGCCTTGTTGGTTGAATTACGCCCGACTGAACAGCCATTACCAGGCGCTACGCCGGGTCTTCTTTTAGTGGAGCAGCAAGGGTTGGCCGTTGCCCTGCAAAAATATTCGACGACGATTGGGCATGAGAATTTGCGCATTGACCTGGACGCGCAAGCCTATACCAGACAACCGGCCACCCACGAAGCAACCCTTTTTCGCATTGCTCAAGAAGCGCTCAACAATATTGTCAAACATGCCAAAGCGAGCCATGCGATTATTTGTCTGGCCGCGCACAATGGTACAACGCGCCTCACCGTCCAAGACAATGGGGTCGGATTTATGTTAGCTGCGACCACCCCTTCGCCAAACAACACTGGCATGGGCTTGCAGACCATGTATGAGCGCGCGGTGGCTTTGGGGGGCCAACTGCGGGTGATAACGGCCCCAGGCGAAGGGACGCGCGTTGAAGCGATACTACCCATGAATTGATTTTTGATTTACGGATTATCATTTCGACCCGACAACTTCGTAAATCGTAAATCAAAAATCGTAAATTATCAAAAGGAAAGGGTATGTCATGACAGCACCCACACCTGCTCGTGTCTTGATCGTAGATGACCATAGCATTGTGCGTGAAGGCTTGTGTACCCTGCTGAGCGAGGAAGCTGAGATCGAAGTGGTCGGCGAAGCCGCCAACGGCGCCGAGGCCGTCAAATTGGTGGCAACGCGCCATCCGCATGTGGTTCTAATGGATTTGGTGATGCCCGAGGTAGATGGGATTGAAGCGATCCGGCGGATCCGGGCGCGTAAGTATGCGTGTGAAATTTTGGTTTTGACCAGCTTTGGCGATGATCAGCATGTACGCGACGCGATCCAAGCGGGCGCCACCGGCTATTTATTAAAGGATGTCCTCAAGGCCGACCTCTTGCGCGCGATCCATGCCGCCGCACGCGGAGAACCGACCTTACACCCCGAAGCACAACGGGTGCTGATCCGCCAGACGACCGCGCCTTCACCCTTCAAGGATCTGACTGAACGAGAACTGGATGTGCTGCGCCTGATCGCGCAGGGTCGCAGCAATCGGGAGATTGCCCTAACCCTCCATCTGACGGAAGGTACGGTCAAAGGCTACGTCAGCACGGTGCTCGACAAACTGCAAGTAGATGATCGCACGCAGGCCGCCCTCTTTGCCGTCAGGCACAAGTTGGTGGTGGATGGTTAGGCTAGCGTGGTCAACACCTTTACTTCTTGTTGCAATCGTTCAGCCAGTTTGTCTTCTGCGACATCCAGGTCATAATCCATTTGTAATCCCAACCAAAAATGGGGTGACATGTTGAAGTAGCGCGCCAGTCTCAGGGCCGTGTCTGCCGTGACACGTCGTTTCCCGTGTACAATTTCGTTGATACGACGTGCGGGTACACGGATATCGAGTGCAACCTGATTCTGGCTTAAATTCATCGGTAGTAAAAATTCCTCAAGTAAGATCTCGCCAGGATGAATGGGCTGCAATTTGTCAGTCGTGTTCATCGCTTTATCCTTTATGGTAATCTACAATTTCTACATCATTTGCATCACCTTCGTACCAGGTAAAGCAGATACGCCATTGATCATTAATCCGGATGCTATATTGTCCAACACGATTGCCAACCAAACGCTCTAAACGGTTTGCTGGTGGAACACGTAAATCATGAAGTTCGCTCGCTCGGTTTATCATTCGTAGTTTGCGCAAAGCTACTTGCTGAATATCGGCTGGCAGTCGACGCGAACGCTCGCGATGAAATATTTTTTCAGCTTCTGCATCCTTAAAACTTCTGATCATACCCTATTGTATAACGCCTTGCGTTAAACGCCAAGCGGGGTTTTCTGAGTGTATAGTAAACCTAAAATGAGAAATCTTTATAAAACTTCCTAAGAGATGTTATGCAGCTTCTCCTGGGAACGCCGGCATCCTGCTGGCCTGCCGCCAGGGATGGCGCGGGTACCCTCTGGGTGCCCAGTGCGTAACATGAGTTCCTAAGCTGCAATCTGTTGAAAGTTAACCGAATAAACGCTAATTCCTTGAAAACGCGCCTCACGAAACGCTTTCAAGACGCTTCTCAAACGCCCCTCTTGTTATCCTAGCCTCAACATTGAAATTCATAAGGCCGTCAAGCTAGCCGGAACAAATTTGTTGAGGAGACCGCATGTTTAAGCACACCCGTCCAACCCCGACCGAAGCCCTGGCCCATCGCCGGGTACACCAGTGGCCGCATGTGACGCCGGGCGCCACCAATCGTCACCCCGCGCGCGTTGGCAAACAATCCAACGCGGATGAAGGGTTTGCGACACTGATTCCTGCGATCCGCATCTTGGTGATCGACAAACATGAAATCGTGCGCGAAGGATTGCGCACTTTACTTGCCGAAGAACACGAAATGGCTGTAATCGGCGAGGCCACCCACAGTGGTGAAGCGCTCGGGTTGGTCGCGCGTCTCAAGCCCGATGTAATCTTGATCGACCTGATGTTAGCAGAAAAAGACGGCATCGAGACGATCCGGCATATTCACCAACTTCACCCCAGCGGCCAGATCGTCGTTCTCACCAGCTTTTGTGAGGAGCGGATGGTGCGTGCGGCGATTCAAGCGGGCGCCACCGGTTATTTGCTCAAGGATCTGCTTAAAGCGGACCTGATCAGCGCGATCCAAGCTGCGGCGCGTGGCGAACCAACGTTGCATCCTGCTGCCCAGCGGGTGCTCATGCGTCAGAGCAGTAACCATGCCTTCCAAGCGCTCACCGAACGCGAACTAGACGTGCTGCGCCTGCTTGCCCAGGGCCGCAGCAACCGCCAGATCGGCGACGCACTTTGCTTGACCGAAGGCACAGTCAAAGGCTACGTCAGCACGATCCTGGCCAAGCTGCAAGTCGAAGACCGGACACAGGCGGCGCTCTACGCGGTAAAGCATGGGTTGGTGCAACTGAATAATTAACTCATGTTACGCACCTGGGAACGCCGGCATCCTGCCGGCAGCCGCCAGAGATGGCGGCGTTCCCAGGTGCGTAACATGAGTTAATTAACCCTGCGTACCTAACTTTCGTTAGCTATAAAGCCTAACTTTCAGCCGGACAATTGCTATCTCTTGCTGGAAGCGAAGTTCCTTGCTTTCCAGTATGCTATGTTAGAGTAACAAATCTCAAAACTCTGGAAGTTAGCATGCAAGAGTCCGACGTTCGCTATCGAGTGTTGATCGTTGATGACGCGCCTACCGTGCGCGAGGCATTGCGCTGGGTGCTGGAGGAGGGGCTGGATGTAACGGTGGTAGGGGAAGCGGGGGAAGGGCACACCGGGCGACGGCTGGCAACAGAGTTACACCCAGATGTGATCATTCTGGATATCGAATTGCCTGATATCGATGGCTACACTGTCGCTCGTTTGATTAAAGCCTTGCCCAATCCACCGCGCATCCTCTTTCTTTCCGTTCATAGCGATGCCTACAGTCGCCAACAAGCGCTCGATGCCGGCGGTGATAGCTTTGTCGAAAAGGGCGCCGGTTGGTTGCCACTCATCGGTGAACTGCGTCGTCTACTCGTAGCACAAAGCTAGGACTAATTTTTTCGGTAACTACACAGCCATCCTACTCCATCTTGAGGAGCGTTAGGGCGGTGGGATGAGCAGTTACATTTTTCGTTTCAGTTTTTAATGCACCGTAGTAAGGAGACAAATATGAACAAAGCACAGTTTGCCCGACGTTGCCGGAATTGGTTAGCCGGTGGCACCCTCGTCTGTGGTTTAGTCGCCGCGTTGGTGCTGAACACGGTGGCGAGTATGAATGCCCAGGACGCGCCCGCCGCCGCACTTGCTGTCACTGCGTTCGACACGCCCACCTATTCCAGCCCCATCGCAATGTCGGCAGACAAAAATCACATTTGGGTTGTCAACCCAGACGACGACAGCGTCTCGGTGATTGGCAACTTGGGCGGCACCCCAAG
>JBBRVA010000310.1:0-8691 GCA_038247295.1 Caldilineales bacterium
AAAGCGGAAAATATTGGGAATGATCAAAATGATCACGCCGGTGACAAGATAGATCAGCCCCACATCGCCCGTCTGTTCGATGGCAAGAGCGCCCAGATAGCTACCCAACGGGATCGCCGACCAAGCCAACACGCCGGCAATACTGATCACACGCCCCAACATGTGGTTGGGCACAATTGCTTGACGCAAGCTGCCCGTGTTGATGTTGAAGAGGATGCTCAAACCGCTGCTGATCGCCCACAGCGGCAGCGCGACCCAGAAATTCTGATTGAGCGCAAAGACGATCTGTGCTAGCGCGCTGGCGGTTAATGCACCCAGCGCCACCGTGCTAAATGGCCACCGTTTGCGAAACCACCCCGCCAGCAGCCCCATAACAACCACGCCCAAACTGCCCGCCGAAAAAAGATAGCCGATCTGCGAGTCGGAGGCATGCAGTTGATCATTGGCAAAGAGCACCAGTTGATTACCGAAAGTCGTGCCAAAGAAATTGACCAGTGCCATCATGATCGAAATGTTGCGCAGCACCGGATGACCGAGCACGTAGGTCAAGCCTTCGCGCACATCGGCATAAATATTCGTTGATTTCTTTTCTCCTTCGACGGCATTGAAACTAATCCCGATCAGCGAAAGCGTAATCGCTGAAAGCAGAAACGTGGCCGCATCAATTAGCAGTAGATCATAGATCGGCATCACGGCGATTAAACCGCCAGCCAGCAGTGGCCCAAGCACTTGGGCGGCTGAATAACTGGCCTGAATCCGCCCATTGGCCGTAACGAGATCAGCTTGGGAAACCAGGCTCGGAATCGCCGAAAACTCTGCCGATTGAAAGGCAATGCCAATCGTGGAACTCGTAAAACTGAGTGCATAAATCCACCAAAGCGGCAGATTGTCCATCATGGCCAGCAGCGGGATCGAAGCGATTAGCAGCGCATTAATGATCTCCACCGTAATCATCAGCCGCTTGCGGTCCACCCGATCGACCCAGGCGCCGATCACGAGCCCGAAAAGCAGATAGGGCAGCATGGTAAAAACCGTTGTCAACGCCAGGTTCATCGCCGAGCCGGTCAGCTTGTAGATCAGCAACGGCAAGGCAAACGCGGTAAACGAGGTGCCCAGGTTTGAGATCGTTTGCCCGACAAAAAAGAGCCAAAAGTCGCGCGGTGAACGTGTTTGTGGTGTAGTCATCTTCCCTCATCATTTGAAAACCACGGTGAATTGGTACGCGGATTTGCGCGGATAAACGCGGATAAAACAACACTGTAAAAATCCGCGCAAATCCGCGTACCGATCCCCATTTTCAATCTGCTTTCTTTGGCGATTGCAGAAATGCTTTGACCGGGAAAAGCGCAATGAATAGCCGAAAATTGTGATACTGATCAGCGTTGGGTTCAGGTTGCGACGAATGGAATTCGAGGAGCAATTGTTCAAATCGGCGGTAAAATTCTTGCGCCTGTTGCCCGGAAAACCGTTGCAAGCCCCACATCCACAACAACCGCCGCACCACCTCGGCATTTTCACCGAGTTCGACCGTACCATCGGCCACGCTTTGCTCAAGCTGGATCCGTGTCGTCTCGAAAACCGCTTGCAGCCCAGGTGGCAGCGGTGATTCGGCACTGTCGCTTGAGCGAAAGACATCGTCATCGAACAGAAAGAGATAGGCAGTCGCCCGGTAACTTTTCTCGATGATGCCAGAGACGATGCGCGTACTAACAATGCGGATCAATCCCCGCTCTTCCAACAATTTAAGATGATAGTACAACTTTTTGGGCGAAAGATTGAGCGTCTGTGCCAATTCTTTGGCCGTTTGCACTTGAGCACGCAACAGATCAAGAATGCGGCTGCGCAGCGGATCGGCGAGTAGCTTGAGTGCTTCGGCGTCATTGATTTGAATACTGGCAACTGGCTCAAACGAATTATCGAGTTTTATTTCATCCATATTTTTATAATCAGAACATCGCTCTTGGTAAAGAAAAGTAGTACAATGACGCACAAATATCTATCCCATCTTAAGAATATTCCATGGCTTTAGCAGAAGAAAGGCTCAATCTACGATGAATCCATCCGCACCAGTGCTCGAATTACGGGTTGCCCTGACAACCAATGCCTACGAGCGCTTAGTCGAGTTTTATTGTGTCGGCCTGGGGTTGGAGCCCAACGCACTCTGGACGGGTGAGTAGGACCGTGCTGTCATTCTAGAAATGGGAAAGGCGACTTTGGAATTGTTTGATGAGCCCCATGCCGCGGCCGTGGATCAGATCGAAGTGGGGCGGCGCGTAAGTGGGCCAATTCGTTTTGCCTTGCAGGTGCCAGATCTACCAGCCGCGCTGGATCGCTTGGTCGCGCATGCAGCCACGCTCGTCCATCCCGCCATGGTAACGCCGTGGGGTCATATGAACGCGCGCGTGCAAGACCCAGATGGCCTACAGATTACGCTATTCCAAGTGCTAGACGCAGCGGATCCTAGCTTAGGTTAGTCGATCATTTTGTGGAGAAGAACGATGTCAGCGATTGGTGAACAACGTGCGATCACGTTGCGCTTTTTAGCGGAGCCGACCGAAGTTAATTTTGGCGGCAAGGTTCACGGTGGCACCGTGATGAAGTGGATCCCTTTATGCTAACGGCACGCGCGGAAAACTACCTGGTTGGCCGACCCGATCTCAAAGCTACGATCAACCGGTTGCAGGCTTATCAAGCGGCGGGAGCGGATGTGCTCTATGCGCCCGGTCTGACAAACAAGGATGACATTGCCACACTGGTACAGGCTGTTGATCGTCCGGTGAACGTGATCATGGGGCTGCACGGCGTGCAACTGAGCTTGGCAACCTTGTCGGAGATCGGCGTGAAGCGGGTCAGTGTTGGCAGTGCGCTCTCTCGTGCCGCACTGGGGGCCTTTCTGCGCGCCGCGCAAGAAATGCGCGGTCACGGCACCTTCACTTTTGCCAATGAGGCCGTGAGCTACCGCGATATCAGCGCCATGTTCGAGGGGTGATGGCGTTACTAAGCCCATTCTGCGTGGCGCTTACCGAATGAGAGTAGACTACCTAATGATCGTATGACTGTTCAAACGCCCATGCCTAAGATTGATCCGACATACGGTTCAGACCAACATGGCTTGGTCTGGGGCTATCGTTTTGCGCCCAACCAACCCGCCCGGCCAGTCACTTCAGAGGCGGTGGTGGAATTTTTAACCACGCCGGATTCCGGCGCCCAAGGTGAATTCTTCTGGTTGCATTTTTCGCTTTCCAACTTGGCTTCCGAGGCTTGGCTACGCAACCTAAACTTGCCGGATGCCTTTTACGAAGCTTTACACAGCGAGGTAGGCTCCACGCGCCTGGAGCAGGATGCGAACTCGTTGGTGGCGGTGATTCATGATGTGCTCTTTGAAAGGACATTCGACGCCTCGGCGGTAGCAACCAGCCAGCTTTGTATTGCGCCGCGTCTGCTGGTCAGCGCACGCCACCGACCCTTGCGTTCGGTTGACCAATTGCGGGCAGCGGTGCGGGCGGGTGAAGTCTTTCGCTCGCCCGTTGAACTGCTAGCACACTTGTTGCGCGACCAGGCCGGTGTGCTGGTTACAATTCTGCGCCAATCTACCCTGCGCGTCGATCAAATCGAAGATCGGCTGCTAGCCAACCGGATTGCTGCCAGTCGTACCGAATTAGGCTCGCTGCGGCGGGTGTTGGTGCGCCTGCAACGGCTGCTGGCCCCAGAACCGGCCGCGTTCTTTCGCCTGCTCAATCGGCCGCCGGACTGGATTACAGAAGAAGATCTTCAAGATCTGCAACAGGCAGCCGAGGAGTTCTCTGCCGCCGTTGGCGACTCGGTGGTTCTGGTGGAGCGCGTCAAGTTGATTCAGGAAGAGCTGGTAGCGTTGGTCAATGAACAGACCAACCGCACCTTGTTTGTGCTAACGGTTGTCACGGTGTTGGCCTTACCGATCAACCTGGTGGCTGGCTTGTTTGGCATGAATGTCAGTGGCATCCCGTTGGCGGAACATGGCTACGGTTTCTTCTTGATTGTGAGCGCGCTGATGGTGCTGACTGCGCTACTGGCCTATTTGACGCTTGGCAGACGCCGCGATTAAGATGGGCCCGGTAGCCTATGACAGCAAACCGTTTGAATATTTTATGCTATGGCTGCGCTACGCGACCCTTCTTATATTGATAGCAACCCGTAGGCGTAGTATCGGCTGACTCGGTGGTCTAAGCGTAGGTTCTGTCCCAATGTCTGCCATTTGCTGCTCAATGGCAGCCGAAGCGCGACCAAGCGCGCCAGGATTGGATTGAGCACGTGCTCAAATTGTGGAAGCAAGGAAATAAAACACGATCATGAATCTACTAATTCGGCCTTATGCTAGCAACGATCTCGAAGCCATCGTGGAATTATCAATATTGGCGTGGGAACCAGTGTTTGATTCCTTTCAACAAGTATTGGGTTCCGCCATTTATGCGCTCATTTATCCAGATTGGAAGCCAGCCCAGAAAGCGGTTGTCGAATCTGCTTGCCGCGATAGCGAGAAATACCATGTCTGGGTGGCGGAAGTTGATCAGACGGTGGTCGGCTTTTTCGCCTACGAATTAAACGAAAACGATAAGACGGGCGAGGTATATTTGCTGGCCGTGCATCCGGACTATCAAAACCGTGGCATCGGGACTGCGCTAAACCACTTTGCCCTCGACAAGTTGAAAGAAAGCGGCATGAAACTGGCCGTCGTCGGCACAGGTGGCGATCCAGGCCACGCACCGGCCAGGCGCGCCTATGAAAAGGCGGGATATACAGCGCTGCCAATCGTTCGTTATTATAAAGATTTATAAAAGCTACAAAGGAAAGAGAAGCGAACATGAAAATCACAGAAATCAAAGCCTATCCCCTCAAGGCCGCGCGCGACATCTTTGTCGTCAAAGTCGAGACCGATGAAGGCATCTACGGCCTGGGCGAAGGGGGCTGCTCTTCACGCGAATTGGCCGAGGCCGAAGCCGTCAGACATTTTAGCCGCTTCCTGATTGGCATGGACCCGATGCGGATCGAGCACATTTGGCAAAAGTGTTATCGCAGCAACTACCACGAGGGCGGGCGGGTCTTGACCGGCGCGCTCAGCGCGATCGACATTGCGCTTTGGGATATCATGGGCAAAAAGCTCGGTGTCCCCGTCTACCAACTGCTGGGTGGGGCTTGCCGCGAGCACGTCTTTGGCTTCCCGACCGTCTCGATGGATAATCCCGACTGTTTGGCCATATGCCAGGACTATATCAAAGCGGGATGGCCTTGTCTGCGCCTGGGCGCAGCGACCCCAATCCCGGGCTGGGCCAAGGCGTTACACGCCGCCGACCCAGATGCCAGGAACATGTTCGAGCCGCGCGCCTCGATCGCGGCGACGGTCGAGTTGCTGACCGAACTGCGCGCCAAACTCGACAAGTCGATTCCCTTGGGTGTCGAGTACCACCATCGCCTGAGCGTGGCCGAAGCCGCGGCTTTCTGCCAACAGGCGCCCGTCGGGTCAATGGCTTTCCTCGAGGAACCGATCCGCGACGAGACACCGGAAGCATATGAAGCGCTGCGCCAGATGACCGGCGTGCCTTTTGCCATCGGCGAAGAATGGTCGAGCAAATGGCAGGCACGGCCCTATCTCGAAAAGGGCTTGACGAATTTCTGCCGGCTGGATGTCTCCAACATCGGCGGGTTGACCGAAGCGATGAAGGTGACCGGGTGGAGCGAAGCCCACTACATTGACATTATGCCGCACAATCCACTGGGCGCAGTTTGCACTGCCGCCACCATCCACATGTGTTTTGCCGTCAACAACTTTGCCTGGGTGGAAATCAATCCCGGTATCAACGAAAGTGCGCCCGATCTTTTCCCTGTCCAGTTAGAACGCAACGGCGCGTCATTCCCGCTGCCCACACGGCCAGGATTGGGCGTCGAATTCAACGAAGATGCGGTCGTCGATCATCCGCATTCCCTGACCGATATGCCCCATTTCCACAAACCCGACGGGAGCCATACGAACTGGTAGGCAGGCCGTTATAAAAAAATAGTTATCCACGAAGGCCACGAAGTTTGGCTTTTCTTCGTGGCCTTCGTGGATAACTTAAATTTTGGACTAGCCTCACCATCATCTGTGGGCTAGAAATCGAATCCAGTACAGTGCTGTAGGCCGAAGAGGGAACTTTCGACCTACAGCGCAGCAAACTCTCTCACTCCTACACCGGCACCGCCTGCCCCTCCACCATACTACGCGCCACGGCTTCGGTAAAGAGCATATATTTGACACCGTCGGCAAAGGTGGTGTGTGTAATTGTTTCCTGGCCACGAATGGCGTTGACAAATTCTTCCTCCACGCGCCAACTGCCCGCCTCGGCGGTCGGGATGGCAATTTCTTGCAAACTCTTGTCGCCCCGTTTGCCGCCGTAGAGCTTGCCACCGGTAAAGCGTAGCGTTCCCTGGCTGCCAAATAGATAGGCGCCATCCGGCTCACTGAGGCCAGAGACGGCCGAAACTGTGATGTTGGCCTGCGCGCCACAGGCCATGGCGGCGATAATGTTGATATGTTCGGGCACGCGGGCGGGCTTCATGGTGTTGCTTTCCGCAGCGCGCCGCAGCTTGACAAAGGTCTTGCCCATCGCCGTTACCTGCGTTGCCTCGCCAACCCAACGCAACAATGCTTCGTACCAAATGCCCATCGTCATCACGTTGAAGCCACTCAGGTCCATGTTCTGGCGCCAATGGAGGGGCGCGTCCGGATCGAGGAAGGCGCCTCCGCCGGCGCGGATATCAATCGCCAGGATGTCACCCAGAAAACCTTCGGCGATCAAGCGTTGAATGGTTTTGTCCACACCCAGCGTAAACGGGGAAGGGACGATCTGCGCCACGAGGTGCGGATTGGCCTGCGCCGCATCCAGCATTTCGATCGCTTCGCTGGCGTTCATCGCCATGCGCGCCTCACAGAGGACATGTTTGTCGGCGGTTAGCGCCGCCACTGTTGTGCGGCAGTGTAGATAGGGCCAGGTGCCGATCACGATCGCATTCGTGTCCGGGGCGGCGATCAGCTCCCACCAGTGCTCATAGACGGTGGGGATGCCAAATTGTTGCGCCACCCGTTCGGAAGATTCACGGCTGCGGTTGCTCACGCTGACAATTTCTACACCGGGGATCGCTTGCAATTTGGGAATGTGCATTTTGGTGGTGTTACCGCCGGCGCCGACTACGCCAACGCGAATCGTTTCTTGGGGCACGTTTATCTCCTTAATTTGAATAAATGCAAACTCACCGTAGGTTACTGTAAGTGACGCTCACTTGAGGTTCTAATCGTCTGTACCACGATTTTTCAAATCGTGGTACAGTTAGGTGCCACCGTTTGTAACCATAGCACGAAGCAATACCGACGATTTGAAAAATCGTGGTACAGTTACGCGCCAAAGCGCTTCAGCCGGCCGGCATGTGCCATTGCCTGGGGCAGCAACGTAGTGGCATGGAAGATGCCCATATGGCCGCCGGCACACGCCCGTTCACCAAACGTCTGCACTTGATCCGGCATGGCGCGCGGGCTCCAGAGCAAGGTGGGCACCGGATGCCAACTGTGGCTGCGCAGCTTGGCCGGTGTGCTGTGATCGCCGGTCACAATCACCGCACCCGGTTTGAGGGCCAGGATGCGCGGCATCACTTCATCCACCGCCTCGATCTCGTGAACCTTGGCGTCGAATTTGCCATCTTCGGCATAGCTGTCCGTCTTCTTGATATGGATAAAGAAGAAATCGTAATCATTCCAGGCGCGTTCCAGCGCCTCGATCTCGTGGTGGGGACGGTCGCCCTCAAAGTTGACGGTTTCCATCCCCACCAAGCGCGCTACCCCTTTGTACATGGGGTAGACGGCAATCACCGCGGCCTGCAAGCCGTAGATCTCCTCGAAACTGGGCAGACCGGGGTCTTTGGCCAGGCCGCGCAGATTGAGACTGTTGGCCTTGGGCTCATCGGCAAGCGCCGCCCGTGCGCGATCCACCCAACGGTTGACAAGTTCTGCCGTGTGTGCGCCTTCTGGCGTGCCGCTTTGGTCTTCGACGCGCAAAGGTTTCTGCCCCGTGACCAGCGGATCGGTTTCGCTCAATGCGCCGCCCAAGCCTTCGCCACGAATGACGAGCACAAAACGGTGCTCTTCTACCGGGCGCACAAAGACTTCGTAGCCGGGCAGAATATCTTGGGTAGCGGCTTGGAGCTTAGCGGAGAGGCGAATGCATTCTTCCGTCGCAATGCGGCCGGCGCGCCGATCGGTGATTGTGCCGTCCGGCGCGACAGTAGCAAAGTTGCCGCGCGCGGCCAGATCATGCTTGTTCAATTCAAAGCCGATGCCCAGCGCTTCGAGCACGCCACGCCCAATTTCGTACTTGATCGGGTCGTAACTGAAGAGGCTCAGGTGGGCCGGCCCGCTGCCCGGTTCGATGCCGGCGCGCACGGGGATACTCAGACCGACGGTCCCTTCGGCGGCCATACGGTCCAGGTTGGGCGTGTGGGCAGTTTCCAACTCGGTTTTGCCACCCGGCTCCATCGGTAACCCACCCAGGCCATCCATCACCAACAGGACAATTTTATCGCCTTTTTGGTGAGCGTCGCGCATTAGAAAGTGTTCGGTAAAAACGGACATAATTTTTCTCCTCGCTGCTGGTGTAAAGTGTAGGTAAACAGGTAGATAAGTAAACA
>JBBRVA010000311.1:0-8660 GCA_038247295.1 Caldilineales bacterium
ACCCGCTATCTGGTCAACGATGCCTGCCAATTCCTGAACAAGCCGTTGGTCGATGGCAGCATCTTTATGTTTGAAGGTCAGGCTACGGTCTACCAACCGGAAGACGCAGCGCGCGGCATCGAGGGTGGCCCGTGCTACCGCTGTCTATACCCAGATCCACCGCCTCCGGGTGAGGTGCCAAGCTGCGCCGAAGCTGGCGTCTTGGGCGTCTTGCCCGGCATCGTCGGCTCGATCCAAGCTGTAGAGGCGATCAAGCTGATTATCGGCGCCGGCGAACCATTGGTCGGCCGCCTGTTGATGATCGACACGCTCGATATGAGCTTCCGCACGCTCAAGATCAAGCGTAACCCAGAGTGCCCAGTCTGTGGCGATCACCCCACCGTCACCGAGTTGATCGATTACGAACAGTTCTGCGGTATGCCTTCACGCAATGATCATGTAGAAAGCAATGAACGGGCGTTGGTGGCTGCGTAAAAAGAATTTGGTAAATGGTAAGTGGTAAATGGTAAATCATCTTATGTGTTCAGCACTTACCATTTACTGCTTACTATTTACCGCTAGAATGGATATCCTGATGACTTTACCAAATAGCCTGACGAACGAAATTACCCGCACATTACGGGCCGCGCCGGTGGCCGATGCGGCCCAGGGCGAAATCACGACCGTGCTCGACCAGATCGGCAACACACCGTTGCTGGATCTGAGTGAATTTGCCCAGCGTTTTGGCGTATCGCCCGAGGTAGGCGTCTATGCCAAGGCCGAGTGGTACAACCCCGGTGGATCGGTGAAAGCGCGCGCGGCGTTGCGCATTGTCGAAGAAGCCGAACGCGCTGGCCAGTTGACGCCTGATAAAATCTTGATTGATAGCAGCTCCGGCAACACCGGCATTGCCTTTGCCCTGATTGGTGCGCTCAAGGGCTATCAAGTCCACCTGGTGATGCCGGCCAATGTGAGCCCCGAACGCAAGGCATTGGTGCGTGCCTACGGCGCCACACTGATCGAGTCTGACCCACTCGAAGGCTCGGATGGTGCGATTTTGGTGGTGCGCGCATTGGTGGCCGCCAATCCAGAACGCTACTATTATGCCAATCAATACAACAACCCCGCCAATGTATGGGCCCACTACGACACCACGGGTCCAGAAATCTGGCGCCAGACTGATGGTGCGATCACGCACTTTGTCGCCGGCTTGGGTACGACCGGCACCTTTATTGGCGTGGGCCGCTTTCTAAAAGCGCAAAACCCTGCCATCCAACTGATAGCGCTCCAACCCGAGGATGAGCTATCGGTGATTGAAGGCTTAAAACATCTGGCGACTGCCATTACACCTGGCATCTATGATGAAACGGTAATGGACGCAGAACTGCGCATCGACACTGAAGCAACTTGGACGATGACGCGCCGTCTGGCGCGTGAAGCCGGTCTCTTTGTCGGTGTTAGCGCTGGCGCCGCCGTAGCCGCAGCGATTGAAGTAGCCAAGCCATTAGCCAGCGGCATCGTCGTCACGATTTTGCCCGATGATGGCAGCAAGTATGTTAGTTTGGGCATCTTTGATTGAGGAGATTAGAGATTGGATACTGGGCAATCGCGCCTATGCCAATATCTACTACCCAATCTCCAATACCTGATATTCTAGGATCCATCATTCAACGCTTAAACGAGGCAACGCCCAATGAACCGGAACATTGACCACACCGCCTTAAAAGTCAACCAGGCTAGCATCATTAGCTTGCTGTTGCTGGCCTTTTTATTCGATCAACCCTGGCTGGTCGCCTTTGTCACCTTGGTAATGGTCGTTGGCACTTGGTGGCCAGGTGCCGGTCTGTTCAAATTATTTTACACGCGCGTGTTGAAGCCAGCCGGCCTGCTTCGGCCAGACTTGGTGGCAGACGAAGCGCAGCCCCATCTGTTTGCCCAAGGGGTCGGTGCGATCTTTTTGTTACTGAGCACGCTCGCGTTGTTGGGTGGCAGTAGCGTGCTCGGCTGGCTTTTGACTGGCATTGTGATTGTACTTGCGGCGGTCAATCTCTTTTTGGGCTTTTGTTTGGGTTGCTTTATCTACTATCAGTTGGCGCGGCGTGGCATTCGTGTCACCTTGCCCGGCTGGCAAGCTGGCTAGGATTGATAGAATGATCGTCGAAAGAGTTGTGATATTAGTCGTCGTGTTATTGCTCGGCGCGGCAGCGCTGGGGGGATGGCGTCTGCTGCTGGCCCACCGTTTGCGCCAGTTGACAACCACAGATCTACCGCCAGAAATTTCCAATCTGGTGCCAAGTGGCCCAGCCCTGCTTTATTTTACTACCGTCACTTGTGCGCAATGTCGCTGGCAACAGGCGCCGATTCTAAAACAGCTGGCCGCCAGCACAGATGTGCCTATTCATACCGTAGACGCCATCGAGCACGAAGGATTGGCGCGTTTCTTTGGCATTATGACGGTGCCAACTACCGTCTGGCTAGACCAGACACGCCGTCCGGCGTTGATGAATCACGGCTTGGCAAATTTGGCCCAGTTGCGCCAACAGGCGGCGGAAATCTGCGCCGCGTAGCAGGTTTGCAGAACTAATCAACCAAATAGATGGCAAAAGGGCAAAGTCTTGATAACTTTGCCCTTTTATTTTCCACAAGTATGCTGCTAAAGAAACTTACATAATTGATCGAGAATTGGAATCTCTCTAACAATTGTTGTATAGTTGCTCTCTAGACATAGACTGCGTCATCTGTTACGTAGGTATTTGCTTACGGTTACTATGAAGAGGGGATTTTCACCTTGACCCTACGTCGAAAAATCTTACTGATTCTTGTCGGCGTCTTTGTCGCTCTGATCGTCCTGCTTTATATCGCAGCCGATCAGATCGCCTTTCGTACGCTGCAAAGATTAGAAGAGCAAAACGGTATTCGGAACGTAACGCGAGTTGTTCAGACACTGGAAAACGAGAGCATAAACCTGCGCAATTCTGCCGACGATTATGGTAAATGGGATGAAACTTATCAATTCTTCGATGCTGCGTATCACCAAACCTTAGATCAAACTACACGAGAGTATCAGGAGACTAATCTTTCGCTAGAGAACATGCGCTTGCTCAAGTTGAATCTGATGCTTGGTGTGCATAGTTCTGGCCAGGTCCTTGTCCAACATGCGCTTGATCTGGTGAGTGGCAACGAAGTTACTATTCCAGCCGCTTTTTTCGATCAATCCTATCCTGGTCTTCTCCAACCCACTGCTGCAACCCAACCCAAAGTTGGCATTATTCCTTATGACAATGGTCTGATGCTGGTAGCGTCCCAGCCCGTCCTAAGCCACTCCACACCTGGACCTAACCGCGGTTCATTGATCTTTGGTCGCCATATAGATGACGAATTTTTGCAACATATTAGCAGCTTGACGTTGCTGGATGTGGCTGTTTATCCGAGCAATGATATCGCACAATGGCCGCGCGCGGCCCAGGCCAATCAGAATGAGATTAATGCAACGGACACCATTGTCCTAAAGCCACTCTCCAAAGATGTAATGGCCGGTTATCTACGGCTTGCCAGTATTGATAGCACCCCTGTTGCCCTCTTACAGGTGACAATGCCACGCTCAATTCAACAGCAAGGCGCAATCAGTCTGAACTATCTGGTGGCTATCCTGGTTGCTCTCGTGATCATTTTCGGCATTGTCGTTTCCTACGTGATGGAGCGTATGGTCTTGTCGCCTGTCACCGAACTGCGCCAGTATGTCAGCCAAATTGGCGCCAGCGCTAATCTGTCGACGCGGCTGCCCGTACAAGGTAAGGATGAACTGACGGCGGTGGCGCAAAATATTAACCAGATGTTAGATGCACTGGAGAGCGCGCAACAGGCGCAACGTCGCATCGAAGCCCGTTACCGGGCTATTTTTGAGCAAGCGTCCGAAGGTATCGTCTTTGCCGATGCCCACACCCATCAGTTGATTGCGGCCAATGCAGCCTTCCAACAACTCACGGGTTACCAGGCCAACGAGATTCCACAGCTAACGGTCTACGACATTGTCATGAGCGGCGAGATGGCTTATACGATCAGCCAGGATAATATCTCAACCCCGCAGCGTTTTGCCGTGACAGAACATACATATCGGCGCAAAGATGGCGCCTTGATCCATGTTGAAGCGAGCGCCGTGCTTTTGCCGGTGGACAACGGGCAAGCCATCTATTGTATGGTTGTACGCGACATCACCGAACGCAAGCAGGCAGAAAATCGTTTGCGCCAGACCCAAAAGCTGGAAAGTCTCGGCTTGCTGGCGGGTGGTATTGCCCACGATTTTAATAATCTACTCACGGGTATGCTGGGGCAGACATCACTAGCGCTCGACAAGCTCTCACCTGAGCATCCCGCTTGGCCCAACATCGACAAAGCTGTGGTCTCGGCTCGACGTGCAGCAGATTTGACCCGCCAATTGCTTGCCTACGCCGGTCGAGGTCAATTTCAAGTGGAGCCGATGGATTTAAACCAATTGATCCGCGAGAATACCAGTCTGTTAGAAACCGTCTTAACCAGCCAGGCGCGCCTCCACCTGGTATTGGCGCCAGACTTGTGCCTCATTGAAGCCGACCGTGGCCAGATTCAACAAATTGTGATGAATTTGGTGATTAATGCCACGGAAGCAATTACGCGCGAAAGCGGGGATGTAACCGTCACCACGTTTGAAGAGGCGCTAACTTTGGACGATAGCAAGCAGTATGTGGGTGGCGACACATTACCGCCGGGACACTACGTTTGTCTGAAGGTAAGTGACACGGGCGCCGGTATCGACAGCGAGACACTGGCGCGCATTTTCGATCCTTTCTTCACGACCAAACTGCATGGCACCGGTTTAGGGCTTTCGGCCACCGTTGGCATTGTGCGCACGCACAAAGGCGGACTCCAAGTTGCCAGTCAAGTAGGACAGGGTACGACCTTCAAAATTCTCTTTCCTGTGCTGGCCCCAGCAGTCGTTATGCCGACCGCGCAGGTTGCACTGTCGAGCACGCCTGAACGTAGCCGCGCTGTCCGTGGCGCTGTCTTAGTGATCGATGATGAAAAGTCGGTACGCGAAGTTGTCCGCGATATCCTAGAGATGAGTGGCCTGGAAGTGTTCGTGGCCCAGGACGGTCGCGTCGGCGTCGAACTTTTTACAGCGCAGCGGGCGAAGATTGATGTTGTCTTGCTCGACATGCAGATGCCAGTGATGAATGGGGCAGAAACCTTTCAAGCGCTGCGCGCCATCGATCCCCATGTAAAAGTGATCCTCTCGTCTGGTTACAATGAAATCGAAGCAACGGGGCGCTTTGTTGACCAGGGCCTGGCCGCGTTTCTACAAAAACCTTATGATCTCGACACATTGGTGACCAAGGTGCGCAGTGTGTTGGCCTCGCTGTAGCCACCGGTAGAGACGCAATATATTGCGTCTCTAGACGCAATATATTGCGTCTCTACTATTTGACTCTGCGGCGAAAACCCCCTAATATTCTAGTGTAAAAATACCTACATTGTAATTGTTCACCCGCGCTCAGAAGCAACCACTTTCAAACAAGCGCGGGAACCGATGAGGAATAGAAGCAGTTATCTGATCTGCCCAGTGAAGACTTCTGCTTCCGTTTGGGAACAATAGGGTAGCTACGTAGTTACCGCAAAATGAAGCTTTTAAATAGCAAAGGATCAGGAATTAAGCATGCGACTCATTCCACACAAATTATTTTTGACTCGTGGTGTTGGCACCCACAAAGAAAAGCTGACCAGTTTCGAACTGGCGTTGCGCGATGCTGGTATTGCGCACTTTAACTTGGTGCGCGTCTCTTCGATCTTTCCACCTCGTTGCCAAATTGTCGAGCGCGAAGATGGCCTCAGCTTGTTACAGCCGGGCGAAATTGTCTTCGTCGTACTAGCCGAAATGTCGACCAACGAACCAGGCCGCCGCATTGCCACCTCAATTGGCGTGGCACGTCCAGCCGACCCCAATAAGTACGGCTATCTCTCCGAGCATCACACCTTTGGCCAAACAGAACAAGAAGCCGGCGACTACGCCGAAGATCTGGCCGCCACCATGTTGGCCACCACCTTGGGGATTCCTTTTGACCCGGAAAAGGATTATAATGCGCGCAAAGAACAATATGGCATGGGTGGCGAAATCGTTGATACGACTAGCATCACCGTCGCAGTCACCGCCGCGCCCGGCGGCGTCTGGACAACCGCAGTATCAGCGGCCATTCTGATCTAAAACAGGACGGACCACAGACGCAGCGGCTAGTCTAGTGCGGCACAAGTAAATAGACAGTCGGACAGTCAGGCAGTTGGACAGTCAGGTAGTCGGACAGTGTTTGTACTGACTTACTGACTTACTGACTTACTGACTCACTGACTCACTGACTTACTGTATAAGCTATTTACGCTACCTGTTACTAATTTGTGGTCCGTCGTCCCACCTGGAAACCACTATGACTCCCAATAATTTTCTGGGCCTGCCCGATCCGTATGCCGACTTTGATCAGGCTGCGGTGCTGGTCTTGCCGATCCCGTTCGAGGCCACCGTCAGTTATGGCGGCGGCACGGTGGATGGACCAGCCGCCATTATCGAAGCATCCCAGCAGGTAGAACTTTACGACCGCGAATTTGATCGAGAGCCAGCCTATGGTTATGGCATCCACACTTTGCCCGCGCTAGATCTGCCTACCGATCCAGCCGCCGCAATCGATGCGATTGCAGCGGCCGTCAGCCAGGCCGCCCGCACCGGCAAACTGGTTGTGGGGCTCGGCGGAGAACATACCATCAGTGTCGGGTTTGGCCGCGGTTTGATTGCTGCACTGGGCGGGCCAATTTCGGTCGTCCAACTGGATGCGCACAGTGATCTGCGCGCTGAGTATGAAGAGACACCCTACAGCCACGCCTGCATCGCCCGTCGCCTGCTAGAGGAACCAGCGATTGAGCAAGTGCTCCAGTTGGGCATTCGCTCAGTTTGCCGCGAGGAAGTCGAATTTGCGCGGGCAAATCCTGATCGCGTACGCGTTTGGTATGCCGAAGCCGTGCATGAGAATGGGTGGCGCGATGAACTGGTTGCGCGCCTGCAAGGGAAACGTGTCTACCTAACCATTGATGTCGATGGTCTGGACCCGGCGATTGTACCCGCGACAGGCACGCCCGAACCAGACGGCCTGACCTGGCGCGAAACATTGGATATTCTACGGACTGTAGCGCAAACGGCGCAGATTGTGGGCATCGATTGTGTCGAGCTTGCCCCGGCGCCCGACCAACACGCGGCCGATTTTGCCGTGGCGAAGCTGCTCTACAAGACCATTTGTTATGTAATGGAGTTCAAAATATGAAACATGCCAATGGCGTTAAAGCCTTTATTAAATATCACTACCGTCACTTCAATGCCGCCGCGCTGGTCGATGCAGCCGAGGGCTACTGTACATTTGTTGACAATGGGGGGCAGATGCTGCTCGCCATGGCCGGCGCCATGAGCACGGCCGAATTGGGCTTATCGCTGGCCGAAATGATCCGCCAAGATAAGATTCATGCTGTCAGTTGCACCGGCGCCAACTTGGAAGAAGATGTCTACAACTTGGTGGCGCATGATCACTATGTCCGCGTGCCCAATTGGCGCGATCTGACGCCCGAAGATGAGCACGAACTGCTCTCGCGTCACCTCAACCGCGTGACCGACACCTGTATCCCCGAAGAAGAAGCGATCCGCCGCATCGAAGATGCGATCTTGGATGAATGGACACAGGCTGATCAAAAAGGCGAACGTTATTTCCCGCACGAATTTCTCTACCGCATTCTGCTCAGTGGTCGGCTGGAAAAAGATTATCAAATTGATCCCCAAGATAGTTGGCTGCTGGCCGCCGCACAAAAGAACTTACCGATCTTTGTGCCTGGTTGGGAAGATTCGACCAGTGGCAACATTTATGCCTCTCATTGTATGAAGGGCAATGTAAAAAATGTCCACACCGTGCGCAGCGGCATCGAGTATATGATCAAGCTATCGGAGTGGTACACGGCGCAGTCCCAGCAGACACCGATTGGCTTTTTCCAGATTGGCGGCGGCATCGCTGGCGACTTCCCGATCTGCGTGGTGCCTATGCTGCGCCAAGATATGGAACGTGACGATATTCCACTGTGGGCCTATTTCTGTCAGATCAGTGATTCTACTACGAGCTACGGTTCCTACTCTGGCGCCGTGCCGAATGAAAAGATTACCTGGGAAAAGCTAGACATCACCACGCCCAAATACCTGATCGAGTCGGACGCGACTATTGTTGCGCCGTTGATCTTTGCGTATGTATTGGGCGATTAGACAAGGAGAAACCATCGACCATGACAGCGAATTTAGATTACAAAGTGCGTGCGGTGCAGTGCGACTATCGGGCCAGCGAAGAAGAAGTCTATGAAGCACTCAAGCGGGCAACCGACCCTTTAACCGAAACCTGGACGCGCTTGCGCCGTGCCAAACGCATTGGTATCAAGTTTAACCAGGATAAAGAACCCAAAAATCGCGTCTATTATGAAGGCCAGTTGCAGCAACTGGTCAGTGAAAAGGTGGCGCGGGCTTTTTTGCGGCTGCTGCGTGAGCGCACCAATGCCCATCTGGTGGCGCCGGATGTTAGCTTTTACAGCATGTACCATGCCGGCGTCAACGTGGAACAGACAAACACTTTTGCCCA
>JBBRVA010000312.1:0-8650 GCA_038247295.1 Caldilineales bacterium
GCCGCTGGCACAGCCGTACAGTGTATGAATCTAATGCTGGGCTGGGATGAAACGACTGGTTTGGGTTTCCCTGGCTTGCATCCGATTTGAGGATGACAGGATGACAGGATGACAGGATGACAAGATGCACTGAAGCTAGTACACTTGGGCGTAAGTAAGACAGTGAATCAGTAGGACAGTAGGACAGTAGGACAGTAGAACAGTAGGACAGTAGAACAGTGTTTGTACTGTCTCACTGTCCTACTGATTCACTACTGATTCACCGGAGAATAGTATGGTTATTTCCGCCCAAGTGTACTAGTAACCTGTTCATCTTGTCATCCCTTCATCCTGTCATCCTGTCATCCTCAAATCGGATGCAAGCCAGGAAAACCCAAACCAGTCGTTTCATCCCAGCCCAGCATTAGATTCATACACTGTACGGCTGTGCCAGCAGCGCCCTTCATCAGGTTGTCGATCGCGCCCATGGCGACGATGCGCCGGGTAGTCGGATCGAACTCGAAACCCACGTCAGCATAATTGCTACCCGCCAAAATCTTTGGTTCTGGGTAACGATAGATGCCTGTGCTCTCTTTTACTATACGAATAAATGGTTCATTGCGGTAGGTTTGCCGGTACGCGCGCCATAAATCCTTCTCTGTTACGCCTGGTTTGGCAAAGAGATGGGCCGTTGCCAATACACCGCGCACATTATCAACCGCGGTCGCGCTCAGATGCACATGGGTCTCTGCCCCGGCACGCCGCAGCGCTTGCAGGATCTCGGCGGTATGGCGGTGACCCGTCGGCGCAAAGCTGCGCATCACACCCGACCGTTCGGGGTGATGGGTCGAGTCGCTGGAAGAATTGCCGCCTTCACTACTGCCGACCTTGACTTCGCATATAATGCCGCGATCTAGATCGATCAAGTCGCCGGCGGCAAAGAGCGGCCAAACGGCTAAGTTGGTGGCGGTCGCATTACAACCCACTCCGCTCACATAATGGGCATTCGCAATCTGACTGCGATGCAATTCCGGCAAGCCATAGACAAACTTCTCTAGCCAGGCCGGATTTGCATGCGCTTTTTTATACCAATTCGGATAGTCATCCAGGTTGCGCAGTCGAAAATCAGCGCTCAGATCAACGATGCGTGGCGCCAGTGCAGCAAAGCGATCAATGCGCTCCATCGCCCCACCGTGGGGTAGACCAAGAAAAAGCAGATCACAAGCGGCGATTTCGGTAGCGCTGACGAATTGAAGTTTCGTCCGTCCGCGCAGATTTGGATGGGTAAAATGCACATAGTTGCCCGCATTGCGTTCGCTTGTCACTTGCTGCACGTCTACCATCGGATGATCAAGCAAGAGGCGCAACAGTTCACCGCCGACATAGCCAGACGCGCCGACAATCGACGCCGTAATTTTTTTAGTCATAATCTTAAAATCCTACTCGAAGTTGCGCCGCTAGAATTACATGAAATCGTAAGCTTATCACCAGTTAAGCAAGTTATCCCCACATACTGGCCGAGTTATCCACAGAATGGAATAAATCTTACATTTTTTTCATGCTGCTCACGGCGAGCATTTAACTGGAAACTAGACTACAGTAAGCGAGTAAGCAGTGAAGGCAAAGACGTTTACCCAATTATGCCGATGCGCCTGCGGTTAAAGAGACTGGCTGATAGACCGGGCCACCATTACTCCAGCCATTGGCCGCCGCCCAGCCATCTTTCGCCACCAGCACACAAAAATCAACCATACGATCAGGGATATTGACCCCCGTTGGTGCGATGCTATTACGAAATTCCATCGTATAGTTGACTTCATTGATAATCAGACCACGATCTGGGTCTTCAAAAACATCAATTGCGACCACGCCACCGCCAACGGCCTTGGCCGCCCGCACACAGATATCGTTTAGATCGGGCGTTACTGGGCAATTGCTCGATTTTCCACCGCGCGCGGTGTTGGTGATCCAGTGTTGCGAATCGCGATAGATGGCGCAAATCGTTTCGTTGCCCGCCACAAAGGCGCGAATGTCACGCAGCGGCTTGCGCACATACTCTTGAATATAGAAGATGCTATGGTGGTAGCTGCCCAACGTATCTTTGTGTTCCAAGATTGCTTCGGCCGCGTCGCGGTCGTTGATCTTGCTGAGCAGACGCCCCCAAGAACCGACCGCCGGCTTGAGCACCACCGGGTAGCCAAGCGACTCAATCGCTTCGAGCGCGCTTTCCGGCGTATAGGCGATCAGCGTGCGCGGTTGCGGTACGCCAGCGGCGGTCAACGCGCTAGTGGTTTGTAATTTGTTGCCACAAATATCCGCCACCTGGGCAGTATTGACGGTGCTCACACCCTGGTCGTTCAGAATGCGCAAGCTGTAGAGCGCGCGGCTGTGGTTGATGCAACGCTCCACCACGACATCGTAGCCCGTAAATTGGCGCGCGCTCGATTGGTCGGTGATGTCAAAGATCAGTTTTTGATCATCTAGCAAATCAAAGGCGATGCCACGGCGTTCGAATGCTTCAAAGAGCAATTTTTCTTCCACGCGCACGCGGCTGTAAAGGAGGCCAAATTTCATCCTATTCACCCCAGTCCTCTTCTTCTTCGGGCGCCAATGCTAGTTCCAGTGGCTCGATATTGATCACTTCTAGATCAGCGCCACATTCGGGGCACTGGGTAATTTCATTCTGCATCACGTTGGTCAGTTCAATCTCGGCAAAACATTCGGGACATTCAGCAGTGCCGGAAGCGGTTTTGAGGGCCATATTGTTCTCCTTTTGCCTATTGGGTATTTGATATTAGGTATTGATACTCTTTTTCAATTGGTGCCGAGGTGCGCAATGACGGCATCTGTTACCTCGGTTGTGCTGGCGTTGCCGCCTAAATCTTTGGTGTGCGGCCCTGCGGCAAGCACGGACTGCACGGCGCGCTGGACGGATTGGGCCGCGGTTGCCAAGCCCACGCTTTCCAACAGAAGCGCCGCGGCCAAAATTGTCGCCAACGGATTGGCAATGCCTTGGCCAGCAATATCTGGGGCGCTGCCATGCACCGGCTCGGCTACCACAAAATCATCACCGACATTAGCGCTGGGGGCCAAGCCCAATCCGCCAACCAGCGCGGCGGCAGCATCACTGATAATGTCGCCATAGAGGTTGGGCGCGACCACGACATCATAGCGCTGCGGCTCGCGGATCAGCCGATAGACCATCGAGTCAACCAACTGTTCCTCGACCTGCACATCGGGATAGGTTTGCGCCACCTTGAGGGCGGTCTCACGAAACAGGCCATCGGTGAGGCTGAGGACATTGGCTTTGTGGACAATCGTAACGAGCGGGCGCGCTGCAGTAGGTTGTGCCGCCCGCTGGCGGGCGCGTTCAAAAGCAACTTTGGCAATTCGTTCCGAGGCATGGCGAGTGATGATGCGCTCGGCCAGCGCGCTTTCGCCCACTTCGAGCCAACGCTCTTGTTTGACGTAAAGACATTCGGTATTTTCGCGCACAATCAACATATCCACACCTGGCTGACTGCCAGCGACTGGCGCTGATACGACCGGGCGCAAATTGGCATATAAATCCAGCGCCTTGCGCAGCGCAATGATCGGGCTACTATAACCTTCGACCCGCTGGCTGGGTGAGCTAACTGCGCCAAAGAGCGCGCCCTGACACTCACGCAGCGCAGACAAGGTGGCCGGTGGCAAGGCAGTGCCCACCCGCTGAAAAGTTTCCCAACCAGCTTCCAGTTCAATATACTCGATGGGCAGAGCCAGCGCATCTAACACCTGGCGCGCGGCTGGCACGACCTCACGCCCAACACCATCGCCGGGGATAAGGGCGATCCGCCATGTTTGGTCTTTCATTGCCAACTGCTCCACAGGGCAAAGAGGCCAAAGCCCACAATGGTGACACCGGCCAATTTACTCATCATGCCCATTGTTCTCAGATTAAAACGTGTGCGCAAAAGCGATACGCCGCTGCTCAGGCTCAGCCACCAGAGTGCCGAACCACAAAAAACGCCTGCAATCAGGCTCAAAGCGGCCTGATAATCGTTCTTTTGACTGGCCAGGCCCAACCCGGCAAAGATCGCCAAGAAAAAGAGAATGGTCGGTGGATTGGTTAGGGTCAAAAAGAGTGATGAAGCATAAGCGCGAAGCACCCCGCCTTGCCGTGCCGTTGCCGCGGTGGTGGCCGGCGCAGTCATAAAGGTACGAATGCCCAGATAGCAAAGAAAAAGCCCACCCAGCAGACTGAACCAGATTTTATTATCCATCAAGAAGCCAGAGATCAAGGTCATGCCAAACGCCGCAATCGAGCCGTAGACCAAGTCTGCCGTCGCCGCGCCCAAACCGGTTGCCAACCCAACGGCCCGCCCTTGGTTCAAGGTGCGCTGAATCGTTAACAATCCTATCGGTCCGACCGGTACGGCAATCGCCAAGCCAATCAAAGCGCCCTGCCACCATAAATCTAGCCGCATGTTTGCTGCTCCTCGATCGCCAATTTTCGCTTTACATATTTCACTAAGCCACCGGCCTGGACAATGCCCATCACGCTGGGGCTCAGCGGCGGATAGGCGAACTCACCGGCGGCGCATTGGATCAGGTTGCGGTCCAGATCGATGACAACACTTTCGCCGGGCTGGATCGCCTGGGCCGCGGCAGGACAGGCAATCGCCAACAGGCCGTGATTCAGCGCATTACGATAAAAGATGCGGCTAAAACTTTCCGCAATCACCGCGCCGACGCCATTATAGACCAGGCAACTGGCCGCCTGTTCACGGCTGGAGCCACAGCCCCAGTTGCGCCCAGCCACAACCAGATCGCCCGGCTGCACCTTTTGCACGAAGGTGGGGTCCAGATCTTCCAGCGCATGGCGGGCAATCTCGGCGCGCCCCGTGACCGTGTAGGTATATTTGCCGGGAAAGATAACGTCGGTATTGATGTTATCGCCGTACTTCCAGGCATGGCCTTGAATTTGCATGGTTGACTCGCTTACGATCAAATGGGTACTACAACAACAGATTCAGATAAGAACGGATACAGCCACTGTCGGGTAGAGCAGTCATGATATTAAAGTTCGCGCGGATCAGCGATGACGCCCTTGACCGCGGAGGCGGCCACAACGGCGGGGCTGGCCAGATAAATTTCGGCATCGGCGGTGCCCATGCGGCCTTTGAAATTGCGGTTGGCGCTGGAAATTGTTACCTCTTTGGGCGCCGGCACTCCCATATGGTTGCCCATACAGGGCCCACACCCAGGTACGCCGATCACCGCGCCCGCCTCGACCAGGGTCTGGATGTAGCCTAGACGCATCGCTTCGCTCAGAACCTGGCTTGAAGCCGGAATGACAAGAAAACGCGTCCCCGCCGCGACCTGTTGGCCGTGCATCACAGCCACAGCGGCGGCAATATCTTCCAGCCGGCCATTGGTACACGTACCCAAAAACGCCTGTTGCACACGCGTGCCAGCCACCTGTGACAACGGCACGACATTGTCCATCGAATGCGGGCAGGCTATGTACGGTTCAAGTTGCGCCGCTTGATAGTGATATTCGGCGGCGTAGGTTGCGCCCGGATCGGGGAAGAGCGCGTGATTTACGATTTGCGATTTACGATTTACGAGCTGTTCGTCTGCCGAGCTAGCACCTTGTCCCGCTCTTTTTGCCTGGCGCGTGGCCAAGTAATCAAACACCTGGGCATCGGGGGCAATATAGGCATTCTTGGCGCCCATCTCGGCCATCATGTTGGGCAACACCATGCGCGATTCAAGCGACAGGGCGTGCATGCCGGAGCCATTAAATTCGATCGCGGTATAGATGCCGCCATCGGCGCCCAAATCGCCAATGATGCGCAACGAGAAATCCTTGGCGGTGACGCCCGGCGGTAAATCTCCTTCCAAGACAATGTGAATCGTCTCGGGCACACGCAGCCATAACTCGCCCGTCGCCCAGAGTGTAGCGACTTCGCTGCGCCCAATGCCAGCCCCAAACGCGCCCAGCCAACCAAAATGTGTCGTATGCGAATCCGAACCCAAAATCGTCTGGCCGGGCAACACAATTGCCTCTTCGCTTAAGACTTGGTGACAGATGCCGCGCCCCACTTCCCAAAAGTTGCGAATGCCCTGTTCGGCGACAAAGGCACGAATCTCGGCATGGTTCTGGGCATGTTTGGTCGTCGGCGCCGGCACCGCATGGTCGAGCGTAATCGCGATGCGGTCGGGAATTAAAACGCGTGGCTGGCCAAATTCCAACCAGATTTGACGAATGGCGGCGGTGTTATCGTGGCTCAACACAACATGCGGTCGGGCGTCAACGACCTGGCCGACTTCAACGCGATCCAGACCGGCGGCGCGCGCCAATGCTTTTTGGGCAAAAGTTTGCGGTGTAGCAATTTTTTCAGTCATAATTAGATCAACTCATTCAGTAATAAATAAGCCAGCGCCGCGACCACAACCCGATCCTGGATCGCGCCGGAACGGACGGCGGTTTTCAACCAGGCAACTGAGACCCAGTGCAGCGTTACAAACTCGGCTGGATCGCGTTGTACCGTGCCAGTTGGCACTAGATTCCAGGCCGCGTAGATGTGGCTGCACATCGGGCTAAAACCAGGATTGTCCCACACCATGCCCAGAAATTGTACAGTTTCCGGGGTTACTTCCGCCGGGCCGTAACCGGTCTCTTCGGCCAACTCGCGTAGACCAGCTAATTGCAAATCTTCGTCGGCCTGCGCCAAGCCACCCGGCACTTGCCAGACCACTTGATTGACCCCGTGCCGGTATTCGCGTTCCAGCAATACTTCGCCGGCCGCGTTAAAGCCGATCACCCCCACGCCAACGCCCGCCCCTTGCAGTCGAGTATACTCATATTGTTGGCCGGTGGGCAGACGCACATCATCCAGCCACACGCCTAGCCAGCGATTTTGAAAAACGGTACGCGTGGCCAGGGTTTGCCAGGGCTGCGGATCCGGTGGGTTGTTGGACATAGATTAGGTGATCCTGGTTGATTGGGCGGTAGGTGAGTTATTGAATGTAGGTGCGGTTTTTAACCGCACGTTGGTGGTCTAACCGAGAACGTGCGGTTAAAAACCGCACCTACATTTAATCGGCAGCAACTACTTCTAAACGTTCTTCTTCCACGCTCTGGCTGTGATAGCTGCGCAGCAAGACATCCACATCATCCAGGCTCAAATTCTTCTGATCGGCCAACGCTTTAATTTGGGTGGTGATCTTTTTGATCTCGTCATCGCTCAGGGCCAGTTGCAGTTGTTCGGCGCGCTGCTTGATCGCATTCCAGCCGGTGAGCCGGTGCGCGACGTGAATATAGCGTGTCAGGCCAAAATCGGCCGGATCGAGAATTTCGTAGGTGCTCGGATTGTTCAAAATCGCCTTGGCGTGAATGCCAGCCTTGTGTGTAAAGGCGGTATAGCCGGTGATGTAGTTATTAAAAGGCACATCGACGCTGACCAAGCCCGCCACATAATTTTCTACTTCGCGCAGCAGTGGCAAGTTATAACGCTGCCGGATCGGCTCGGCGTTGTAGGCATAGAGGCGCGCAATCAGCCCACCTAATGGCGTAATCCCATTACGTTCGCCGATGCCCAATACAGAGGTGTCGACATGCGTAGCGCCGGCCTCCAATGCGCAATAAGCGTTGGCAATTGCACAACCCGTATCGTTGTGGCCATGAAATTCAATGTCGCAATGGACAATGCTGCGCAGCGTACGCACGAGGTCGTACACCTGGCGCGGGTTGGCAACACCGACGGTATCGGCAATCCCGACGCGATTAACGCCAATCTTGTCTACGGCGCGGTAGATCGTCAGCAGATCGACCAGGTCGCTGCGAAAGCTATCTTCGCTGCTAAAGCGCACTTCCAACCCTTGGCGCTTGACATACTCGATCACTTCGATGGCCGAATCGACAATGTAGGGAATATCCTTACCGTGCGAAAATTCGCGCAGATAACTGCTCGTGCCAAAGACGACATCAATGCCATCGACGCCGGTATCCACCGCCAATTTAGCATCGTCCATATGACAGCGCACATGGGTCAGAATCTTGGCCCGCAAACCCAGGCTGGCGATCTGCGCACAATCCGCCTGGCTTTGTGGACTGGCGGCCGGCGAGGTCAATTCTAAATATTCCACGCCCAGGTTATCCAACAAGTGCGCAATTTCGACCTTTTGTTCGCTGGTGAAGAAGGCATTGGCAAATTGTTCTCCTTCACGCAGGGTCGATTCAATAATCGAAAAATTATCTAAACTCATGCGGTAGACTCCCGTTGGCAAAAATACGGACAAAAAAAACCGGCCTATCCGTCTGGATGGCCGGTTGCTATTCGCTCAAAATCAGAGCAAGCAAAGGTGACCAGACAACATGTCCAGGTTCTGCTTCTTGCTCTTTTTATTGTAGGCAGCGCAAACTGGGGGGCAATGTCCGCTACAACGATAGGCACTGTGAGTGTTCAAGTAATTGTTCATTGTTCGCTTTAGAACAAAGTTGAGAACAAAATTGTGGAATTGTAGGCTAGATAATATCAAGTTGGGCGGGCGCTGTCAAATAAACAACTGTCAAGTTGACAAGATAATAGGGTGACAGGGTGACAGGGTGACAGGGTGACAGGGTGACAAGATGACAGGGTGACAAGATGACAAGATGACAAGATGACAAGATGACAAGATGACA
>JBBRVA010000313.1:0-8607 GCA_038247295.1 Caldilineales bacterium
CTTACCTTGCGCCAATAGCTGCGCCTGCGCAATCCAGCCCTCGGCATCGATAAAATTCCCGGCCCGGCTTGGGTTGACAATGGCCTTGATCTGCGCCGGTGTTAACTGCGCCAGGGCGGCGTAGGTAGTAATCCCGGCCGCATACAGTCGACTGGCATAGGTGGCCCCAATGCCACGGATGCGTGTGAGATCGTCGCGTACCACAGGCGTTGCGGCTGTCGTTGCAATTGAGGGCGCGGTGGCGGCGGCGGCGGGTGTTGCAGTCGCTGTTGGTACGGTTGTAGGTGTATCTGTGGGTATAGCTGTCGGCATGACCGTTGGTGTGATCGTAGGCTGTGGGTGTGGCTGGCGCCACTTCGGTTGCGCCGGAACAAGCAATCACCAGCGGATCACCGCCGATTAGGCCCCAGTCGGCAGCAAAGAGATCGGCCATGTAGCGAAATGCTGCGCTGGACGTAACCTGTAAACCCGTCTCACGGTTCTGTTTGTTGGCATTCTCTGTTCCATTGATGCTGCTAATATTGACATAGCCCTGGCTGCCGGCACAGACGGCGACTTCTTTGATATGATAGGTGCGGCCGGACTGGGTGTTGCTTTGCCAGTGCACCCGAAGAGAAGCAAGAGTATACAAGTAAGCTTGACGGGTACGATAAAGCGCTTCATTTTATTTGGGTCGTTCATTATCTCACCTGCGCGTGCTACAGCTATAGATCAGGTTTACCTATGAAAGAGTAAGCTACTGTTGATCCCCAACGGCGGTGTTCCACCATTGAAACTCGCGCTCATCGTTGCCCCATTTGCTTTTGATAAAATCGAGAATGGCAATCACTTCGTCTTGGCTCAATTTATCGCGAAAGGCGGGCATTTTGGAAGGGTAGCTGGTATCGCCGCCATTGGTCACAATGCGAATCAGCAATTCATCGTTGTGATGCCAAGTGTGGCCGGAATTGTCATGCGGTGGGGGTGGGTAAGAACCATCTGCCAACGGGGTCTTCCAATCTGGTTTGCCCTCTAACTTCGGGCCATGACAGGCAGCGCAGTACTGGGCGTAGAGCTGCTCGCCCTGGGCCACTCGATCTGGGTTGAGCGTAGGCATAGGTGGTGCAGCAATATCGTTAATTACCACCGGCTGCTCCTTACGCACCGGCCAATCCGAGCGAAAGAAGAGAAAACCTGCGCCAATCGCCACCACAACCCCCACTGTCAACCCAATGCGCCACTGTTTCATGTCCCTTCCCCCTCAACCCATCGCTACCTGTCTGCGCTGCTCTGTGCCATGTCGACAAAAGCGCTTTCCAGATAAGGATAGGCTGGCCAGACTACAATCACATTATGTTTCAAAATTTCTCTACTGGCTAGTGCATCGTCCAGTCTTAAATTTCGGTACAGACGGCTCCATTAGCCCGAATTTTTAGCGTAGATGACGCACTAGCCGGATTTACGCGCTTTATATAGGGTGAGCGTGCCCATGATGGTCATAAAATGGGCCGTTTCTTCGACTTCAATAAAACCGGCGTGGCGAAACATGCCGGGCAGCAAGCCATCAATGTTGTCTGCCACCTCCTCAAAGTTGCGCGTGATGAGCGAGATCAGTTGGGCCAGGACGTTGTCGGGTCTGCCAAAGTCAAGGATGTGCAATTCTCCCTGTGGGCGCAGGATACGGTAAACTTCTGCCAGGGTGCGCTGTTTGTTCGCCGTGTTCAAATGGTGGAACACCAGGCTCGACAGCACACGATCGAAACTTTGATTGCCAAACGGGAGTTGAAAAGCCATGCCTTGCAGGAGCGGGAAGGAGAACTCGGCCACAGCGACCTTATGGGCGGCTATGGTCAACACCTGAGCATCGCCATCAAGACCCGCAATGAACGCCTCTGGTTGTGCGCGCTTGAGGAGGATTGTCAGGGTTGCTGTCCCGCACCCAAGATCTAAGACACTGTGGCCCGGCTGCAAATCAGCTTGCCCAAGCAAAATCTGTTTGAAGTGTTCCTCATGAAATATCCCTTTGAGAATCGGATCATATAAGGGCGTCAACCAATCAAAACTGAGCGCGGGTATGTACTGTTCTTGTTTATTCATAGAATAGGCCCTAGAAACGGGAAAATACTTGCTACACTTCCATCTGCAGCAAGGGCACCACAGTGATGCTGTTTTTAGCTAGATTGCTTGACCACCAGCGTCCCACGCTCGGTGTGGCCGGGCAGGGGACAAAAAAACTCGTACTGATCGGGCTTGGTCGGTGTAAACGCCAGCACTGTCTGGGCGTTGGCTCCGGCCACAATATGCAATTGCAAATCGTCCATGCCGGCCATGTCGTCGCTCATGCCGGCCATGTTATGCATGCCGCCGCTGGTAGTCATCAAGGCAATTTCACGAATGCCTAACTGGTGTTCCCGTACGTCCGTGTTGTTCAGGGTAAGTTTGACGGCCTCACCAGCGGGTACTTCGAGCAGGACCGGCGCATAGGCGGCTTCGTTGACAACAATGACCACTTCAATAACAGTGTCGGCTCGTGAACAGGCTGTCAGTCCCAACATAACCAGGACCAACATTACCCGTAGGGGTTGCCAGCCGCTTCTTCTTTTCTGCATAAATCCTCCTTTTTCTTGCTTGCACGCGCCATTACTCACTGGCTGTGCGCGGTGGCGCAAAGGCATAACTGAGTAGCCAGCCCACGATGCCCGCCATGACAATAGTGCCACTCCAGATGTGGATACTCCACCATATACCACCCGTAAAGACGAGCGCGGCAAAATACAAAGCGTAGAAGATCGCAGGCGTCACAAACGCAAACAGGCGCAAGCCATCTAGATTGGTTACGGATGGTTTAAGCAACCAGTACAATGTATCGGCGATCAACCCAGCGCCAAGCACAAAGGGCAGCAGTTGAAAATCAGTATGGGTTGATACCGTTAAAGCAGTACTGATGATCAGCACCAACGTTAGGCTACCGAATTTGAGTGACCAGCGGTGAACGGCTAACAAGAGCAATCCCATCATCAAGCCGGTTTGCAACAAAATCCCCGTTATGCCCAGGGCCTGGTTCGCCATAATCTCCTGTCGATCAAGCGGCCGCGCGGCCTGCGCGGCAAGTAGTTCGGTAAAAGGATTCGCGTAGGCTGTAAAGAACGAAAGCAGCGCCAGGAGAAGCGTGAGCGATAGGAGCGCAGGCAACAAAGCTGCCCAATGGGAATCATTAGTCGTACACACCCAGGCCGCGCGCAGCGGACCGGTCACAAGCAGGGCGCCACCCAGCGCCAATCAGTAAAAAGCTCCACGGCCCCAAGCTGGGTAGTGTAATTAATTCAGCAAAGCGGTCGTTGGAGCGTAGCGGCGCGGTGGAGGTGTTCACCACTGCGCCACTGCCAGTCTGGTTGGCCGGTGACAAGTTGAAGCTTGCCGTCCGCCTGCGTCGTGAAGCGAACCGTGGCGGCGTTGACAGCCAGCGGGCTTTGCAACAAATCAGTGGGGTAGGTACGCAACTCCTGGCTTACATCCTGGTCGCTGACCGACGACTCCAGCACACGCGCCCCGATGGTAGCGCGCACCACCACTTCCGACCAGCCGATGCGCTCTTGGTAGTTGGTGTCGCGGTAATTTATCTGCCAATCGCCGTCCGGCGCGGGTAACGCGGCCACAAAATGCGCTATCAAACGCAGGGTGGGCAAGTTTGCCTGGCCGGGTGGGAATTCCAGCGTGCTTTCTTGCAACACCAGCGTAGTGGACACACCGCCGAGGGTCAAAGCGAGCTTATCTTGCAATACTGCCACCTGGTCGGCTAGATATGCGTCCTGTTCTGCCGGGCTAATTTCCTTATCCGCGTTGGTATCAATCAAGGTACGCTCCTGATGGGCAGGAATCTCGGCTATGTCGATAATGTAGAGCAGGTTGATTTGTTCGGCACCCAATTCTAGCCGGCTGTAGCGATTGACGGCGCTGTAAGGGCAATGATTGAATTAACGCCACTACACTGCGCGCCGATCACTAAATTCGCATTGGGCAGTGTGATGGCGTTGCCCACAATTGTAATATCCAATCCCAAAAATTTTACCAGCGCCCCTGAACAGACGCCAGTAAAGAGCGCCAATGGCAGCGTAGCCCGTTCCACAAAGGGCAATGGCACCATCAGCACCAGATAGCCGAGTGGAAAGACCAGCTTGCGCACGACTGGTAGGCCACCGAAGACCCAGATCAGCCCGACCAGCAAGCCAATCATAGCAAACGCAGCCAAATAGTAAGCTTTATTATTGACGAAATAAAGATAGAGACCCAGGTTGATAGCCAAAAGCAGCAGTCCTCGGCTGTCGCCCTTCGCCATCCACCACTGTGGCGGCAGGCGTCAGATTCGTCAATCGCGCCGGGTAGATGTACGCTCCGATGCTGACATCGATCCAGAACGCGTCCGGCGTGGTGCTTTGTCGCTGTGGCGCAGCATATACCTTGGCCATGCATGCATAGCTAACCAGGAACAGTGTTACATTCAACGCCACCCATAGTTTTCGCACAGTCCAGTGGTTACTGTTGATCAAGCAATTCGTGGCCGTCCGCCACCCAGGCATTGAAGCCACCATCCAGTTCAAAGACATTCGTGTACCCCTGCTCGACCAGCACTTGCGCCGCGTCCGTGCTCATGCGCCCACTACGGCAATAGAGCACAATCGGCGCATCTTTGGCGGGTAACTGATCCAACTTCGTCGCAATCTCGTCAAACGGAATAAAGCGATCGGTCTGTGGCAACTCCCCTTCGTACGGAATATGCACATTGACCAGGGTAAAATTTTTCTTTTGCAAAAAATCACTCAATTGCGTAACTGAGAGATCGACATAACCGTTGGCATTGCGCGGCAGCGCAAGCAGCGCATTCGCCCGGGTTGGGGCCTCACCATCTGCCGGTTTCGCGGCAGATTCGTTCAGGGGCGAGGTTGGTTGCATTGCGTCTGCAGCCGGTACCCGCGCAGACAGCGGCGAGGTTGCCTGGGCTAGGGTCGGCGCAGGAGTTGCCGTTGGCGGCGTCGGTGCAACGGTCGGCGTCTCGTTTAGCGAACCACGGCCGCAAGCTGCCACAGCCAACGTTAAAATCAACAAAATTCCGATCATTCTGTATTTGTGAATCCTCATCATATATCCCTTAGCTTGCTCATAGGCTCACAGATTTCTAAAGGAGCAAATGCCAATGCGCTTACCCATTGTGATGGTCAACGCCTTCGTAGCGTTCGATGAAGGTGCGAATTTGCTGGCTATCTACTTCGTCCATTGTTAGCAAGCGTTGCCAGGCGCTGACGGCAATGCGTTTGCCCATTTCTTTGTGCAGCGGCTGGCTGCTGCCAATTGTCCAGGTCGGATCATTGGGCGCCAGGATGACCTTACGTCCGGCTTTGATATAGGGTTCTACAATCTCGTTTAACCCTTTGACAATGTCAGGGCAACCCTCTGAACATTGGTAGTAGATGATCACACCGCTGGCGATCAATCGATTCTGGTTACGCCGTTGGCGACTCACTTTTGCCCGTTGCGGCCCCTTGGTTCCACCCGCCGTGGAATAGACAGGTACAGATTGTGTTGCTTTAAATTTTGACGCTTTCGGCATGGGTTCTCCACGTAGTTTAATGATAGCTTTGAACTTATCCGCCGCACAAACTGGCTTTTTGAAATGGATGGTTACTCATGTGTTTTTACAACCCGTGTAGTGTGCGCGTTCTTCGGCAAAAAGGCAATTCACCCACGGAAAGGTATAGAACGCCAGCCCCCACGCCGCCAACGCACCGCTGATTAAACGTAGCCACCAGTTGAACGTACCCAGGTGATCGCCTGCATAAAAACTGGGAAAGGCGTTACCAGTCAAGACCGCCAGCCACGCATTCGTATCGCGAAAGCCGCCGCCAGAGACGCCGAAGATCATGTCGTTGGCAATATGCGTCAGCCCGTCAAGCGCGAGGGGGGCCAGCGCCAGCAGCAAGACTTTCAGGGCAATCGGCGGCATGGCTGGCTTAAAGCGACGCAACACCGCGTAGACTAGGCCAAAGACCGGGGTCAACGTATAGAAGCTGATCATGCGGTCGCTCCACGCCACCTTCCAGCCCATTGCGGGTGTCCCTAAAAAGAGGCGCAGCCGCCATTCGTCGCTATATGGATAGACCTGGTTGATCTCGGCCAACGTGTAGGTTAGTTTCGGTCCAAACAAAAACCAACTGCGCTGCGGCAACTGGTGGCAGAATGGGTTGTAAAGCCAATAAATCCATTCACCAAGTCCAGTCCAACCCGCCGCCATTGCCACCGGGGCCAGAAAAGGCACGGTCACAAAGAGCAGCATTGGCGTCAGCACCAGCGCCAGCCAATGGCGCAAAAATCCGCAGACCAGCCAATCCGCCCACCGGGTCGCCGTTGAATCGGGTATGGGTTGAGTCGTTAATTTCTCAGTTGCTTGCATCAATCACCCTGCTATCCAGCCTCCAAAGCGGCGAACTCATTTTCTGCTTGCGGCGGGTTAGCCGTTGCGCGCCGCTGGGCATAAAAGGAAAGAATATAAAGCGCCGTCAACAACACAGCCAGCGCCCCTACCTGGGCCGCACGAATGCCCAGCAGCCAGGTGGAAGAATTGGCGCGAAAGGCGGTTACAAACAGTTCAATCGCACTGTAGAACGCCACAAAGCGCCAAACCGTTTCCCCAGGCAGCGCCGACTCCTGATAGCGCCACAAAATTACCAGTGCTATCAGCAAAAACGCCATTTCGTACACTTGCACGGGGTGGCGGATATCCAACCACAGATCAATGCCCCAGGGCAGATTGGTTGGCGCGCCATAGTCACTACCCAACAAAAAGTTGCGCAGACTCACCATGGTCAGCGCAGCGCAGAGGCCAATCGCCGCTGCATCCGCCACCTGCGCCATGCCAATCGTTTTGCGTCGCAGATAAAAAAGCGCAGCGGCGGCGCCCGTCAGCAAGCCCGGCCACAGCGCCAGCGTGCCGGGCCGGATCGAAAACAGGAGGACGGGCGCCTCCAGATAGACCGGATAGTAGCGAGCCGCATAGCCTAGCCGTGCACCAATCAACCCGACGATCAACGCCAGCCAAGCGGCGTTGTTGAAAATCTCCTGCCATTGCGGGCGTTGCTGGGCGGGCGCGGTTCGCCCAATCGCCCGCCCACCCACTTCCGCGCCCAGGTAGAAGGCCAGCACGGCAAAGAGCGGTCCCACTGGCAGTGTAAAGCCCAAAATTCGGATCACTGGCAGCATAGGTTTACTCGACAATCTTGTTAACGCCATCCAACAACATGGCGGTGTCCATTGGACCACCCACCTTGACATCCTGAATCCGCCCTGCGGCGTCGATGAAGAAGGTGGTGGGCATGGCGCGCACGCCGTAGAGGGAGCCCACTTCCCGGCGCGTATCCAGTAGAACAGGAAAGCTAAAATCGACAATTTGCTGTTTGAAACGATTCACGGTGGCTGCGTTTTCGCCCTGGTTGACACCTAGTAGCATCAAATCACCCCGCTTATACTTTTGCCAGACCTCCTCCAGTTCGGGCATCTCGGCGCGACAGGGGGGACACCAGGTTGCCCAAAAGTTGACGATCACCGGCTTGCCACGCAAGGACGACAATTGTACGGTGCTGCCATCCAGGGCAGTCAGCGTAAAATCCGGCGCCAGGAACCCAGTCATCGCGACTTCTAGCGTGTTCTCCTGCGCCAGCGTGTCGAGCGGCGCCCGGCTCAGATAAATCCAGAGGCTGCCCATGACCAACGTCGCCAGCATGAGCCTGCGCCAGGCGGTGGGCGAAAACGGCGCCCGTTTAGGTTTACCTTCGATCATCGCTCTATTTCTCCTCGCTCCGGTGCTTGCCGACCCACATAGCCGCCCCGGCGCGCAATCCACAGATAAACAAGCGTAAGCAGCCCAGTTAGACCCACCGTCACCCCCATCATCGTTGCCACTGAAACGCCGGGTGGCAGACCAGGGTGGGTTTGCAGGGGGCCGAAATCGATCCAATCGTTGAGTAAAAACCAACCGCCCAGCCCCAGTGCCACCCACTTGGTCAGGCGGGTATAGCCCAGCAAGAACAGCCCTTCCAGCGCCATCACCGCATGGGTGAAGCTCATCGCCACCCCTTCCAAACTGACAATGCCACCGTTGGCCCAATAAAGTGACCAGAAAGCGACCGTCCAGAGGCCATACTTGATCACGCCAAAGGCGGCAAAGGCGTTGAACCACGGCCAACCCGGCTTGCGCCACAGGACCAACACCAGCGCTGGCAACACCCAAAAGGTGCTGAGGGGCGAATCGGGGATGAACGGCCACAAATACCAGGGACTGCGTGCCAGGTGGCCGCCATACCAGTAGATCAAGCCGGCCACCGCGCCAATGCCGTTGCCAATAAAGATGCCAAGCACCACTAACGGCGAGAGCATAAAGGTTTTGAACCAGGCGTACAGCGTAGTCACTGCATTGGGCTTGTCTAGGGTTGCTTGCATCATTACATCTCTTCTCTACTGATGCACTATCACCAGCGTGCCAGGGTTTTCATCCGAACTAATCAGCCAACCACCACTCTCCATCGGTGGACCTGCCCAATCAAAGAGCCATTGGGCATCGTCGTTGGTCATGTTGATACA
>JBBRVA010000314.1:0-8592 GCA_038247295.1 Caldilineales bacterium
CGTTTCTGTGGCGCTCTATTTTTGGCTGCTGGCCGATCTGCCCCCGATCAGCGCGGCGGAGCGACGGCTGGTTCGCCCGACGACGCAGATTCTCGACCGAAAGGGGCGTCTGCTCTACGAATTGGTCGATCCCGATGCTGGCAAACAAATCAATCTTGACTTGACCACCCTGCCGCCGGCCTGCATTCAAGCCACGGTGGCCACAGAAGATAAGCGCTTTTATCAGCACCCGGGTTTTGATCCGATCGCGATTGCGCGCGCCACCTGGCAGAATTACCGCGCCGCTGGCAACATTGTCAGCGGCGGCAGCACATTGACGCAGCAGATGGCGCGCACCCTGCTGATGGCGCCCGAAGAACGCTACGAACAAAGTTTGCGACGCAAGTTGCGCGAAGCCTATCTAGCGTGGCGACTTGAACTCCGCTACACGAAGGAAGAGATCCTAGCGCTTTATCTCAACCAGACTTATTACGGCAACTGGGCTTTTGGCCTAGAAGCAGCCGCCCAGATCTTCTTTGCCAAGCCGGCCCCGCAACTGAGCCGCGCCGAATGTGCGCTGCTGGCCGGTTTGGTGCAATATCCCAGCGGCTATAATCCACTGCACGACCCAGAAACCGCCAAAGGCCGCCAGTTGACGGTGCTGCGCTTGATGAAAGATGCTGGCTATCTGAGCGCGGCGGAAGCCGAAGCAATCGGTGCGGAACCGTTACATTACAAATCACGCCTCTTTAATATTCAGGCCCCCCACTTTGTGCTCTATGTGCAAGATCTGCTCACGCAAAAGCTGGGGGTAGCGCGGTTGCGCGACGGCGGGCTGCGCGTGATCACGACGCTAGACCTGGATCTGCAACGCCAGGCCGAGCAGGCGGTGCAGCACCGGCTCGACCAGATCAACTGTCGCACGCCCGGTGTTTGCGACGCCCAGACCGACCCCAACCGCCGTGTCGATAACGCCGCCGCCGTGATCTTGGACAGTAAGACCGGCGATATTCTGGCGATGGTCGGCAGCCCGGATTATTTCGATGCCACGATCCAGGGTAATGTCAACGCGGCGTTGGTCGAACGCCAGCCTGGCAGTGCGATCAAACCACTGACCTATGCGGCGGCGCTCGACGCGCAGTGGAGCCAACTAAGCGGCCAACCACCGTTGACCGCGGCCAGCATCATTGCCGATCTGCCGACCACTTTCTATGTCACGGATGCCGGACGCAGCCATGTGCCCTATGTGCCGATCAACTATGATCGGCGCTACCACGGCCCCGTCAGCGTACGCACGGCGCTGGCCAGCAGCTACAATATCCCTGCCGTCAAAACCCTGGATCGGATTGGCGTCAACACGCTGCAACAATTGGCCATGCAAGCCGGCATCAGCACCTTTAACCAGGAATTTGGTCTGGCCCTGACCCTAGGCGGTGGTGAGGTAAAATTATTAGAATTGACAGCGGCGTATGGTATTTTTCGCGACGGCACGCGATTGGAGCCGAAGGCAATATTGGTAATTGGTAATTGGGTAATTGGTAGTTGGACAGGTAATGATGGCATAAGCAATTACCCAATTACCAATTACCAATTACCAATTACCCAATCTCCCAACCCCATCCTCTCCCCCGCCACTGCCTATCTAATCACCGACATCCTCTCCGATCCACTGGCCCGCATCCCCGCCTTTGGCGAAAACACGGTGCTGGATCTGCCTTTCCCGGCGGCGGTAAAAACCGGCACCACTACGGATTGGCGCGACAACTGGACGATTGGCTATTCGACGGCGCGCATGGTGGGCGTTTGGGTGGGCAATGCGGATAACAGCCCTATGCTCGACGTGAGCGGTATCGACGGTGCCGGACCGATCTGGCACGACCTGATGATGGCGGCTCACCCCACGTCACCTGCGCCATTCGCCCGCCCAGCCGGGATCGAAGAATTGACGATCTGCGCGCCTAGCGGTCTACTGTCAAGTGCGCATTGCCCACGCACGCGCAATGAAATCTTCATCACCGGCACCGCACCCGGCGCAGCGGACAATCAATTTCAGCCCGTTGCGATTGATCGCGCTACCGGTTTGCGCGCGGCGGAGACCACACCCCAGGAGCGCATCCAGGAACGGGTCTTCTGGGTATTGCCACCGGAATATCACGATTGGATGGTGAGCCAGGGCATTGCGATTGCGCCGCTCGATACAGCGCAAAACACGGCTCGACCAACGACGAACGACCCAGGACGAACGACGCAGCCGCTTGTTCTTAGTGCGCCCACGGCCAATATCGCCTACCAAATCCATCCTGGTGTGCCAGAAGGTCGCCAGCGCATCGAGGTCGCCGGTTATAGTGCGGATGGCCAACCTTGGGCAGCGTTGCGTTTAGTCAAAGATGGCACGGTGTTGGCCCAGGCGGCCCAGGCAACCCGCCTTAGCACCTGGTGGATATTAGAGCCGGGCGCACATCGGTTTTGGTTGGAAGGGACGCCAGCAACCGGTGGCGAGACGGTGCGTTCAGAAATTGCGTTGGTAGTCGTAGAAAATTTTGCACTGCAGCCGTTGCAAGTCAGTACCGATCGAGCGTTACGATAATGGCGACTTTAGGGCATATGACGTGCTTTGGCACAACGTGCCCGGCACTGTTGCGGGTTGGAGTAGCGGCGGCCAATGAACCAACTGGTCTTATCCACAAGTGCCGGGCACGCTGACCGCCATCTCGACCGCGTGCCCGGCACTTAAAGTAGCACGCGGCGACAATTTCGTGCCTCCTACCAGGTCCTGCGCAACAGTGCCGGGCACGTTGTAGGGACGACGGATCTGGCACCAACGAATCGTGCGCTTACTTATGATTCATCGCGCAAGTTTGTTATAATGTTCATAATCTTATAATCAGCGTGTGACAGATTGGTTACACCTGAACTAACTCCCAAGCTCCCTTAGGAGAGACGACCATGCCCCACAATCGATCTTACTCACTCTACCGGCTATTATCTCTTGTTGCGTTCATTCTTTTGACCATCGGTGGCAGCGCCCTCGCCGCGTCCGTGGTCTATTCCACCCAACCAAAACCGGCCACCCTGCTGGCCCAGACCACACCCGTTGATCTGCCACCAGTCTTGCTGGCCACCAATCCAGCCGATGGCGCCAGTTGGAACGGGGAACCGGTCACCTTTACCTTTGATCAATCGATGGTCGCGGCCGCGGCTGACAGCCTGACGGTGGAACCAGCCTTGAGTGGCGCGATCAGTGTGGCCGATGCCACGGTCACCTTTACACCGGATGTTGGATTGGAACCTGGTACGCGCTATCGCTTCCAGATCGACGGCGACGCCGCGTCGGCAACAGGTGTGGCGTTGGGCAACCCGGTTGAGCTCGCCCTTACGGCGGCGACACCTCTGCAAGTCACCTCCACGCAGCCCAGCAACGGTGCCGAAGAGGTGAACACCGACGGCCAGATTATCGTCATCTTTAACCGCCCAGTTGTGCCGCTGACCGGGGTTGATGAACAGGCTGATCTGCCGCAACCGCTGACGATTGATCCACCCGTCGAGGGCACCGGCCAATGGCTCAACACCAGCGTCTACACCTTCCAGCCGACGCTGGGCCTGGCCGGGGGGACCACTTATAACGTTACGGTGGGTGATCTGACTGGCCTGAGCGGTGAGACCCTGGCCGAACCAGTCACCTTCAGCTTTACAACCGCCGCGCCGATTGTGATCGACGCACAGACAAGCGACGAACCAATTCAGGCTGACCCCGCCAGCGCCTTGGCCAATCAGATTCGCCCAGATGCTGCGATTCGGGTCACCTTTAGCCAGCCGATGGACCCAGAGAGTACAGAGGCCGCGCTGAGTATCGTCAAAACCGAGGGCGACGGTACGCCGGTTGCAGGCGAAATTGTCTGGGACATCCTGCAAAAGACATTAACTTTTACGCCGACCACCGCGCTGGAATTTGGTGCCAGCTACACCCTACGGGTTGAAACTGAGGCCCAACCGGCCAGTCGCCAGGGCAATCTGCGCGAACGCTTCGAACGTGTCTTCAACGTGGTGCCATTGCCGGCCATCCTGAACACCGTTCCAGAGGACGGCGCAACCGATCTCGCGCCCGAAGTTGACGTACGCATCCGCTTCAGCGCGCCGGTGAGCCCGGCCTTGGTCCTCGCCAATCTGCACATCTCGCCGCTGCCGACGACAACGCAGGTGTACAGCTATTATTCCGACTATAATGGCGAAGCGGTGCTCAGTTGGGCCAAAGAGCCACAAACTCAGTATACAGTTACGGTGGGTGGCGCGATTGCCGATGCCTATGGCAACACGCTGGGCGAAGATCAGAGCTTCCGCTTCACAACTGGTGATTACGCGCCGTATGCACGGATCAACCTCGATCGCTTCACCCACTTTAGCGCCTATACGCCCACCTTGGTCAGTGTCTACTATCGCAACATCGAACAAGTGGATGTGACGTTGTATCGGGTGGCACCGGAAGAGCTCTTCAGACTGACAGGCCCCGACCAGTATCAAGTGTGGGAACAATACCAGATGCCCAACGCCGATGCGGCGCGCATCTGGTCGCGCAGCTATGCCACCACAGCGGCCACCAACATCACCGGCCGCAAGGTGATCTCGATGACGGATGAGGCCGGTAACAATTTGCCACCCGGCGCTTACCTGCTCGAGCTAAACCTGCCCGCCGACGAAACGCTTGATACCAACGCCAGCCAACCGCGCCAGACTTTGATCGTGTTGAGCAACTACAACATGGTGCTCAAGAAGAGTCAGGAAGGGGAAAGTTTGGTCTGGTTGACGGATTTGCGCACGGGCGAACCCGTCGCCGACAAAACCGTTCGCTTCTACGATAATGGCACACAGGTGGCCGAAGTGACCACCAACGCCGATGGCATTGCGACCAGCGCACTGCCGTTGAATGTCAACATGCCCTACGCCCCCATCCTGGCGATTGCCGGCGAGCCAGGCGAGGCCGACTTTGCCGCTGTCTCCAGCGAATGGAGCAATGGCATCGCTAGCTGGGATTTTGGCGTGAACAGCGGCTACAATCCGCAACAATACCAACTCTACTTTTACACCGACCGTCCGATCTACCGCCCTGGCCAAACCGTCTATTGGAAGGGGATCGTGCGGCTGCTGGCAAATGACCAATACAGCATTCCCGCTATCGACACACCCGTGCAGGTGATTGTGCGCGACGACCGTGGCAACATCATTCAGGAAAACGAGCTTACCCTGAGTGACCAGGGCACGTTGAACGGTGAAGTTGTCTTATCACCAGAAGCGGTAACCGGCTATTACATTGTAGAAGCGACGCTGCCCACGGGCGGTGAACAGCCGGTGATCGGCAACGTGGGCTTTCAGGTGGCGGCGTATAGCAAACCAGAATTCCAGATCACAGTCACAGCCGAACAGCCGGAATATAATCAAGGTGACACAGCGCGCTTTACGCTGCAAGCCAATTACTTTAGCGGCGAAGCCCTGGCTAATGCGCCGCTCACCTGGTATTTGATCGCCAATCCCTATAACTTTACCTGGGCCAATGCGCCGCTGAATCGCTACTTCAGCTTCACGCCCTACGATCCCGCCCAGGAGGAGTACAATCCCTATCTCACCAACTATATGGGGGTGATCCAAGAAGGGCGCGCGACCACCGATGCCAACGGGCGCTTTGTGCTCGAACTCCCCGCCGATTTGGGCGAAGCCTTGCAAAGCCAACTGTGGACCTTTAGCGCGACCGTGCAGAGCTTTACCAACCAATATGTCGGCGGGCAAGCCAACGCCATTGTCCACCGTGGCGACTTTTACATTGGGCTGAGCCCGCAAAGCTATGTGGTGGCAATGGGGGAGGAAAGCGTCGTCGATCTGGTGACGGTTACGCCGCAAGGCGAAGCCTACCCAGGGGCCAAACTTGAGGTCATTGTCTACGAATTCCAGTGGAATAGCCTCTACATGCGCGCCGCGGATGGCTCTTACAACTGGCAAACTAGCGTACTACGCACACCCGTGCTCACGACGACGGCCACAACAGATGGCGAGGGCCACGCGCTGATCACGTGGACGCCGGAAAAGGGCGGTCAATATCAAATTGCGGCGCGCGGCGCGGACGCCGCCGGCAACGCGATCAGCAGCGCGGCCTACGTCTGGGTCAGCACGCGCGACGCCGGTGATTTTGTCGCCTGGCCGCGCGAGAATAACGACCGCATCGAATTGGTAGCCGACAAGCCACTCTATGCGCCGGGCGACACCGCCAAGATACTCGTGCCCAGCCCCTTTACGGGACCGGTGGCGGCGCTGGTCACGCTGGAACGCGGCGGCGTGATCGAGTCGCGCATTGTTACCTTTACGGGTAACAGCGAAACGCTGGAGATTCCGATCACGGCCGAGCACATTCCCAACATCTTTGTCAGCGTGATTATTGTCAAAGGTGTGGATGAAAGCAACCCTTTCCCGTCGATTCGGGTCGGGCTTGTTCAACTGGCGGTGGACACGAGTGAAAAGGAACTGAACATCGACATTGCGCCTTCCGCCAGCAAAGTGGCGCCGGGCGCCACGATCAGCTACACGTTGACGGTGACCGATCACACTGGCGCGCCGGTACCGAATGCCGAAGTGAGTGTGGCACTGGTCGATAAAGCCGTGCTCACGCTGGCCTTTGGCGACACCCGTTCGCTGCTGGAGATCTTCTACTATCAGCGGCCGTTGGGCGTTACCACGGGCGCGCTCTTGGTGATCAATCAAGATCGCTTGAGCCAACAACTTAGCGAAGGCGCCAAAGGTGGTGGCGGTGGTGGCGATGGTGGCCCCGAACTGCGCGAGGATTTCCCAGACATCGCCTACTGGCGCGCCGACCTGACCACGGATGATGCCGGCCAGATCAACTTTGCCGTCGAATTGCCCGATAACCTAACGACCTGGGTGCTGGTCGCTAAGGGCATTACCGCCGATACCCTGGTGGGCGAAGCGAACAATGAGATCGTAGCCAGCAAAGAACTGCAAGTTCGTCCACTGCTGCCACGCTTCTTCACCGCCGGTGATCAAGCGCAGATTGGCGCGCTGGTGATCAACACCACCGATACCGCGCTGGATGATCTGGCAGTGACGATCGACATTGTGGGCGCTCAGTCCGATGTCAACGATGTCGCAACGTTCACCACCACGCTGGCGGCCGCAGGCCAGGAACAATTCGATTTGCCGATCAGCGTCGACGCGCTGGCCGATACGGTTACGATCACCTTCACCGCCACATCCGCAGAGTTGGATGACGCCGTACGCATCACCTTGCCGGTCGTGCGCTACGAAACGCCCGAAACCGTGGGCAGCGCGGGCAGCGTGCCACCCGCTGGCCAACTCGAAGCCGTGCGCGTTCCCGCCGCTGCGACGGACAATGGCGATCTGACCATCACGCTGGAGCCAAGTTTGGCCGCCGGCATGCGCGAAGGGCTGGACTACTTGGAGCACTATCCTTATGAGTGCAACGAACAGACTGTCAGCCGCTTCCTGCCCAACCTCTTTACGGTGCGGGCGTTGCGGGCGCTGAACATCGATAATGCAGAGTTGGAAGGCAACCTGGCCAGCCAAGTGGAGATCGGCGTGCAGCGGCTGGTTAACCGTCAGAATCCGGATGGCGGCTGGGGCTTCTGGTCGGGCGAAGCGAGCAACGGCTTCATCACCAGCTACGTACTGTGGGGGTTGACCAACGCGCAAACGCTGGACTTCAATGTGGCAGAACGCACGATCAGCGAGGCGGTGAATTATCTAAACAACAATTTTGCAGCGCCCAAAGATATCGAAGAAACCTGGCGCTTGAACGAGATGGCCTTTACCCTGTTCGTCCTTTCCGAAACCGAGAATGGCGACCCGGGCCGCACCAGCACCCTTTTCGATGAGCGCGAACGCTTGGATCATTATGGACGCGCTTACCTGGCGATGGCGCTGGACAACATTGCTAAGGCCAGCGCAACGCCCGACGACCGCGTCAACATCTTGCTTGACGATCTCTTTACCAGCGCACAGTTGAGTGCAACCGGCGCATCGTGGCACGAAGCGCAGATCGATTACCCCAATATGAACACCGACACGCGCACCACCAGCATCGTGTTGGCCGCCTTTGTCCGGCTGGACCCGGCTCAACCGCTGTTGGAGAATGTCGTGCGTTGGTTGATGAGTGCGCGCCAGGCGGGCCGTTGGGCAACGACCCAAGAAAACGCATGGGCTATCATTGCCCTCACCGATTGGATGGCGGCCACGGGTGAACTGGAGGCCGACTACGATTGGTCAGTTACATTGAACGACGAAGCACTGGGCAGCGGCGCCGTCAATGCCGACAACCTGACCGAACCGGTGCAATTGCGCGCGCAGGTAGCTGATCTGCTGCGCGATACCGCAAATTCCATCCAGCTATCACGTAGCAACGACAGCGGCCAACTCTACTACACAACACATCTGCGCTACTATCTGGACGCGCTAGCCGTGGAGCCACGCGACCGCGGCATTGTCGTCGATCGTCGCTTTGTGCTCGATGGCGAAACGGTGAACAGTGCGGCGGTAGGCGATGTGATCAGCGTCACCGTGACGATCGTCGCCCCCACCGACCTTTACCACGTATTA
>JBBRVA010000315.1:0-8554 GCA_038247295.1 Caldilineales bacterium
CCGGGTGTCAACATTCTGGCCCAAGGCTATACCGAAGGTGTAACCGGGGAAGCGCGCCATCTCGGTTATGGCCAGGCTTCGGGCACGTCGATGGCTGCGCCACACGTAGCTGGCGCGGCCGCCTTGCTGCAACAGGTGCGGCCCAATTGGTCGCCCGCTACTATCAAATCGGCCCTGATGTCGACTGCCAAATATACCGATGTCTACAACTTCGACGGTAGTCCGGCCCAGCCGCTGGACATGGGCGCTGGCCGGCTTGATCTCACGCACGCCACGGATCCAGGCGTGATTCTGGACCCGCCCAGTCTCAGCTTTGGTGTCGTGCCCAGCGGCACACAGAAGACAATCGCCGTCAAGTTGACAAGTATTGCCGGTGCGGTGGAGACGTATAATGTTAGCACGCTCTACACGGGCAATGGCTTTACGGCGACGACAGCGCTGCCCGGCTTCAATCTTAGCGCCGCGTCGCTGACGCTCAATCCAGGTGAAACCAAGACGATTAGCGTCACCTTCAACACTACGACCAGTGCCGGGTTAAGTGACAACCAGGGCTACATCGTGTTAGATGGCGCCACCTATGATGCCCACATGCCGGCTTGGGCGCGGGTTACCGACGCCTTAAATGCCGCCGATGTTCTGATCATTGATGCTGACTTTAGCGACGTTGGCCCATTGGTCGGCTTCTCCACCCACAACTATCTGGATTACTACACAAGTGCCTTGGCTGGGTTGGGTTACAGCTATGAAGTGCTCAACTATGATCTGGAATCGATCCCCGATGCGGCGACGTTGAGTGCGTACAAGGCGATCATCCTCTTTACGGGGGATAACGCGCTGGCCGCAGCAGGCTTGCAGATCCTAGAGCTGAATCGCCTGGTTGAGTTTCTCAATCAGGGTGGCACAGTAATCGCCATGGGGCAGAATCTGGCGGCCACCTTGGGCGCGGCGCAAACTGACCCCAGCAACCCGCCCTTCTTCTATGGCACGAGCTTGGGCGCCAATTGGATTCAGAACAGCGTAACCGGTGGGACCACGCCGCAGTTATTGGTGTTGCCGGCGCCAACGGCACCCGAAGCTTTACAGGATATCCAAGTTGACCTGACGCGTATTCTGCAGTACGTTGCAACAGGCGAGCTTGCTGGTGATCAAGAAACACCGCCGGTGGCCACCGATACGACAGGTGAATTTGATGTACATTACGATGCCGTCTTTAACCGGTTGGAATATGCCGTTACCGTTGTACCGAGCGACACGCGCCCGATCACAGTGACGGCGGCCCACATTCATGTTGGTGCACCGGGCGTTGCAGGTCCTGTGATTCGCCCGCTTGGTACGATTACGCAACCGATCTTCGTCACCGATAGCCTGACATTGAGCGGCGTGATCAGCCCCAGCCTGAATATGACCGAAGTCAACCAAATGGTCAACGGTCTGCTCTATATCAACGTCCACACCACCGATTTCCCAGGCGGTGAAGTGCGCGGTCAGATCGAGCCGGAGGCATTGCCCAACCAGCCATCGATGGACGAGGTTGACAACGAAGCCCACGATGGCTCGGAAAGCCCTGTGCCGGGCGAAGAGACCTATGCCAGTGTGCCGATTCTCCACTATCCTGGCCCGAACAACCTAGCCGATGGCACCGTGGGTCTGGCTAACCGTGACCAGCCGTCGCTCGAACGCGCGGGCATCACCTACAACGGGCGCAGCATCTATACCACGTTTGGGCTGGAAGGCGTCAGCGAAGGCCCGAATGCATCGCTCAATGTAACGCCCACCACACGCATAGAATTGCTAGGAACCTTCCTGCAATGGGGTCTGTCGGAAGCGGGCGCAGTTGTCATCAGCGATACAACAGGCAGCGCAGCGGGCGGCTTGACCACCTTCAGCGCCAGCCTGACGCCAGGCAGCTTTATCAGCGGCACCCAAATCGTAACGCCGACTGCGGTCAGCTACCGCTGGGATTTTGGTGATGGCAGCCCGATCATTGGGCCGCTTGCCACACCAGAGGCTGGTCATGCCTATGCGGATTGTGGTACGTACACCATCCGTGCCGAGATCACCGATTCGTTTGGCAACGTCGCGATTGGCAGCCAAACGGTAACGGTAGAGGAAGCGTGTGGTGAAGCGCTGAGAACCTACCCGCTCTTCTTCCCGTTGATTGCCAACAGCCCACCAGTGACGGGGACAGTGTTGCTGCGCGAAGTACGTGATCAAGTGACGCAGTAACAAGGGATAACAGTTGAGGTAGACAGGGAACACAGGAAGACAGGTAGACAAGGAAGTTCTCTGTCTACCTGTCTTCCCTACAAATTTCATGGCCCTTCGTTGAGATAGGTAATAAAGCGGTTGAGAATGTGCTTATTTCGCATTCTCAGCCGCTTTATGTGTCATTATTAATCCAGAAACGTGCCGATCATGTTCGATTAACCGCTGAATTATACAAAGCATCTACAGCTTGGCGATAGGGCAGTGCGGGAATGACGCCCAACGCCGTACAGGCCAAGGCACCGCCATAGGTTGCATAACGCACGGCGGCCGTCAGAGATTTCCCTTCGGCTAGTGCCACAGCCAAGGCACAGTTGAAGGCGTCGCCGGCGCCCGTTGTGTCCACCACCGCGATCGGAACACCAGGAATTTCCTCTGTAGAACCATCTTCATGCACAATCAAGGCGCCGCTGCCGCCACGCGTCACTACAATATTACGGACGCCCAGGCTGCGCAAGCGCCCCGCCAATTCTAACGTATCAGTCGGATCATCCGGGGCCAGGCCCAGCAGGATGCGCAACTCGCTCTCATTGGGCGTCAACACATCCACATGGGCCAGCAACGCCGGATCAAGCGGCTGGGCAGGCGCAGGATTGAGAACAGCCAAGACATTGTGGCGGCGCGCCAATTGCATGGCCCGCGCCGCCGCAGCGGGTGGAATTTCTAGCACGCTTAATACTACGTCGCTGGCGGCAATCAGCCTTTCTGCCGCATCAACCTCGCTTGGCGTCAACAGGTGATTGGCGCCCATGTCCAGCACAATGTGGTTATCACCCGCCGCATTGAGCGTAATAAAGCCGACACCCGTGTTGCGCGCGGCGGTGCGATGCAAGTGGCTAGTCTCGACGCCCTCGGCCGCGTAGAGTGCAACCGCCATCTCACCAAATGCGTCGTGGCCAATCATACTGACAAAATGGCTCTCGGCGCCCAAACGGGCCACACCGACCGCCTGATTGGACCCTTTGCCACCAGGCCCCATATCAAAATCGCTGCCCAACAACGTCTCGCCTTTGACGGGAAAGCGTGGGGCGCGGATGGTCAAGCCCACAGCAAAACTACCGACCACGGTGATTCTTGGACGTTTTGTGCTCATTAGCTCCTCACTTGGGTTGGGCCACAGTTGCGTTTACGGTTAACAGGAGTAGGAGACGGGTAAACAAGTAGACCGGCAATCTCGAACTGTTTACCCATTTACCACCATTTTAGTCCGCAGCATAGGCGCTGTCAAACGACTTTTTTTAGGTTCTCGAAAACGAAGTTGATGATGAGCGTTGCCCATGATATGATTAGAGCGGAAAAGACTGTTATTGCACAGCAAGCGGGTGCAATTTTCGATTGAGCAGGAGTGTAAATTATGAATTTTGTAGAGTGGGTAAAGAAAAGTAGAGCCTACACGCAAGCGCGCGCCAAAGCAAGCACGTACACCAGTGACAAGACAAAAATGCAAGGTTTGCTAGACAAAGTGATGAAAAAGGCGCAGAGCAAGCCAAATGGGCATGATACAGGCTGGCGGAACGATCTTACAACGCTGTGGCGAATGACCAAGGCGTATACAAAGGGTGAATACAAACACATTCCCTACCAAACTGTACTTTTAATTGTGGCTGCGCTGGTCTACTTTTTGATGCCAATGGATTTTTTGCCCGACATCTTGGTTGGGATTGGTCTGTTCGATGATGTCGCCCTGATCGGGTGGACGATCGCCGCCGTTCAGGGCGAGATCAATCATTTTCGGTTGTATGAAAGTGGAGAAAAATGATGACTGTAAAAACGGCACGGGTCGGTTTGGCCCGTCGCGCAGATCGCCGCCAGAACATCTATCGCGCCCTGGACCTGGTACGCGACGATATAACGCCCAAGCTGCGCGAACAGGTAATGCTCAAGCCAAATTTTCTCAGCAGCAAAAATCAATTGGCTGCCAGCCATGTGGATGCGATCCGCGGCGTGCTCGATTTTCTGCGCACCGTCCCCCATCCGCCGCAAGAGATCTTGATCGCCGAAGGGGGCAACGAAGAATTTTCCGGTCAGGCATTTGAAAATTTCGGCTATCACGCGTTGCAAGACGAATATGCGATCCCGATTCGTCTGATTGATTTGAATCAGGAGACGGCTTGGGTAGAAGCACCGATCCGGTTGGCCGACGGCACGCCATACGCCGTGCGGATGCCCAAAATTGTGCTCGATTGTCCCTGCAAGATTTCGGTAGCGGTGGCCAAAACCCACGATGTCTGCGTTGTAACGCTGGCGCTCAAAAATATGATTATGGGCACACTGCACAAGCAAGATCGTGTCAAAATGCATGGCTTTGCCAGCCACGCCGAACGCCAGTTGCCGGCCGAGGCGCAAGCGCTCAATATCAACCTGATCCGCGTTGCGCGCTACCTGGCCCCCGACATCGCCGTGATCGACGGCACACGCGGTTTGCAAGGTGACGGCCCAGGCGGTGAAGACGCGGTGGAGGGCTTTGGGATTGCGGCGGCCAGCGCCGATGTCTATGCAGCCGATGCCGTGGTGGCCAAAGCGATGGGCTTCGAACCGTTGGCATTAGGTCTGCTTCACTATGCGAATGAACTAGGTTTAGGCGTAGCCGATTTGGCGCGGATCGAGGTATTGGAGACACCAATTGCCCAGGTTCGTCGTACTTTTAAACCGCACGCCACGACAAATTTACAGTTGCAATGGCAGACGCCAGCAGCATTAGAAATGATTCATAACTAACCAGGAATAATTTGAAAGGAGCCCACCATGCCGACAACTTTGCCTTGGATCCCCGCCGAGCCAGATCTACAAACTGTCTTTGCCCAGCAGGCAGATCCACTACGTGCGTTGGCCGAAGCGCAAATTCCCGCGATTGTGCTGCGCCAGGCTTACGATCCGGCGCATGCCCAAGGCTTGATTCAGCGCTTTATCAACTGGGGCATGATCCGCGACCCCAACGATACCAAGAGTGCCGACCAACGGATGCGCATCGACATTGGTACCAGCCTGGGCAACCGTGGCCATGATCAGGAAGCGTTTTTGCAACATGCCGTGGGCACGCATCAACTGTTTGAGCACCTGTTTGACGGCTTCGCCAATCCCGTCCAGACGATCTATGATAATCTGGCCGCGCTCGGCATTGGCAAGGAAACGAAAACGGCATACGAGCCGGACGGTCGCCGCTATGGACCGGCCATTTTTCGCACCCACTACACCAGCCACCGCTATCCGCCGCATCTGGATAGTGTCCGCTTGCGCGAAAAACGCACCAACTATGCCGTCTATCGCTTTGAGCACCAATTTGCCGGCATTCTCTGTTTACAGAACGCTGCGCATGGCGACCACAGTTCCGAAGTGATTCTCCACAATTGCCTCTGGACGCCTGAGATTCAGCCTTATCTGGCGACGGATACCTTTGGCGACTATGCCGCCGAAAATAAGATTGGACAGTATCGCGTCCAATTGTCGCCCGGCGATCTTTACTTTTTCAACACACGTTGCATCCATGAAATTCCGGCCCTGGATGGCACACAACCACGCATTGTCCTGGCCGTTTTTATCGGCTATTCGCCGGACGATAACGAGATTTTCGTCTGGGCGTAGGCAGTAGAAGGTAGACGGTAAACGGTAGACAGTAGACAGTAGACGGCACACTACCTAATACCGTCTACTGTCTACCGATCAAAAAAGCCGTCAAGGCATCAATCTCAGCGTCATCTAGGTTAAAGTTTGGCATTTCGGTTCGCGGCTTGATCGCTTTTGGGTCGCGTAGATAGTCGGCGGTAAATGTGCTAGCACTTAGATCAGGTGGGCCACCGGGGTTCGGTTCCATATTATTGATGCAATTTTTGAAGTAGGGAGTAAGAAGTAGGGAGTAAGAAGGAAGTGGTAAATGTGTCGAGTCAGCCGATGTAGCCAGCTCATTCTTTAAATGAAGAGATGGGCAAGGAGGATGAGGCGAACTTGATGCTTTGCGCTAGATGAGAAGCGAGAAAGGTCAGCCCAAAGCGGCATTGGATAAAACATAGATGCCGGCGGTGAAGGATGAACGTTCATTGCGCGCTATCGGTCCTTCATGGACAGGCAACCAGATTCGAAAAGTTGTACCTTTGCCAATTTGGCTTTCAACTTCAATTTTTCCAGCATGTAACTCGACGATCTGCTTTACAATACTTAGTCCCAACCCCGTGCCAGCGATTGTGGACTCGTTAACATCGGCACCTCGGTAAAAGCGATCAAAAATATAGGGCAGATCTGCTGGGGGAATACCCATCCCCGTATCAGCGACTTGTAGGCCAACATAGCCGCCCCCATTACGCTCCACGCTTAGACGAATCTGGCCAGCAGGGGCATTATAAGTGATAGCATTTTCGAGTAAATGTTTGAGCACTTGGGTCAACCGTTCTGCATCACCCTTGACAAGCGGCAGGCTGGCATCCGGCTCGTGAATTAAGGAGAGACCAGCCAGGTCGGTGCGCGAGCCATACTCGATCAGGACATTATCGATAATGTAATTGAGATCCACAGCAGTGAGGGTAATCTGGCTGGCTGGCTGCTCCAATTGCAACAGGTTGAGCATATCTTCGATAATCCGTACCAGCAGATCAACTTGCTTCATCAACATGGCAATATAGCGTTCACTTTTTACCGAAAGGCTATTGGCGCGCGCCAGTTCGCGTTGTAATAAATCGAGGTTGAATTTCAAAGTGGTAACGGGGCTGCGCAATTCATGCGATACATTGAGCATGAAGGCAGACTGGATGTGGTCCAATTTAGTCAAACGTTCGTTAGCGCTGGCTAAATCCTGGGTGCGATCATTAATCTTTACGGGGAGATCGCTATTAAGCGATTGCAATTGCTGAACCATGTGTGTATTCTCCACTTTGCTCAACACAATTTTTTCGCTTGCCCAGGCGAGCCATACGCCAACTGACAATCGAGTTTAAAGCAATTAAAATTAAGGTTTTGATCAGTTGGCTTTGTAAATCTGGCAAGAAGTATATCCAATTAACCTTAAATGCGAGGATAAACTTACGACAAAATTCTTAAGTCTAGACTAATATGTTTTGCATCTGTACAATTTATACCAATGAATAGCGGTCTGTAAATAGGACAAAAGTAGTAGATAGCTTGAAATTAGACCTTAAAACAAAAACCAACTGCGTATTTCTAAACAGGAGCACCCCTCATGGCAACGCTAATAAATTGTAATGTCCAATATAAGGGTGCTCCCATTTCAACGGTTACAAGCGAGTAAATTTTTTACGGTGCTGCGGCAGGCGTAGACACTGGCGTTAATACCGGTGTTGCCGTAGGCGGCGCCACTAGAAATTGGCTGCGATCAGCGGTGACAAACGGGTCCAAGCTAAAGCTGGCAATTCGCACATAATAGTCCGAGCCGGATGACTTGGCGACATAACTGTTAGTTGTGTCATCCTTAGCCCCAACGACCAATGTTGTAACCACAGGTGTGGTGCCAGATGGTTGCACAGTAACCGTAATGGTCGCTGCCGGCGTATCTAGACCATATTCTGGCTTGGCCTCTTTACCCAATGGTTCAGTCATCTGCAATGAGCTCAATTGGGTCAGACGCGAGGTCAAATTATTTTCGTTAAACTGCTCACCAGCCGCCAGATCCGCCAGCGTCCAGGTATTGCTAACCCCGCGGGTAAAATCAAATTTGCCGTTGACATTCGCCATCGACAATGCCGTAACGTCCGCGGTGTTAAGCGTCAGGTAGGTGGTATCGATCCAATTGGCAATGTCGGTGCGAATGTCGGTGCCCGTTAAGTCACCAGTCAGATAAACGGTATCACGATTGGCCGTCCGTACATTCGTCGCCCGTACATTCGGCGCCGACCCAACAAAGAGGGTATGGGTTGCGCCATCTGCCGTCTTCATCTCGATACGCCGCACAAAATCGTCGTCTGCGACTTGTAACCGCGTATGGCTGGTGGCTGTGTTGGCAACCAACCGGCTGGTGTTGATGCTGGCCACTTTGCTGATTAAACCGCTAACCTGCACTTCATTGACAGGGTAGTTAGCATTTTCCGGCAGCACCCAAGCGCCATCCACCTTTGCCAGATGAACGCGGCGATCATCACCCTCAATTGTAACGTCGGTGACACTTGCTGTCGTAACACCCGTGATCAAGGCGCCAGTTGCAGCATTGCTGCTGCTGCGCGGCCACAAAATGAAAGCCGCCAGCGCTAACTGAAGCACAAGTAGTACGCTTAAAATTTGATTACGTCGGTCAAGCATAGATTATACTCCATGATGGCAATTTATAGCGATTAAACGTAGCGGCGTA
>JBBRVA010000316.1:0-8553 GCA_038247295.1 Caldilineales bacterium
CAACCCAGCTTGATCACGTCCGACAATCACTACATCTGCACCAGCCTGGGCTAACACAACGGCAATCGCCGCGCCAATGCCTTTGGAGCCACCGGTGACCAGTGCCTTTTTACCGGTCACCGAAAAACGCTTTAGGTACGCTTGCATGCTGTTGTACTCCGTCCAACGTGTTAAGTTTTGGTAAGCAGAGGTGATAGGTAAGGCAATGAGGATGCAATATCCACACGAGCTATCCGGCATACGGTATCACGCTTGACAGGGGTTGTCAAGCGAAATTCCAGCTTGGTTTTACTCGTTACTATTTTTCGTCGGTGACGTGTTATACTGGGCAAAACCCAGCGTATTGGAGGCAATTGTGCAAGCTCAGAACTATATAGAGAAGATGGAATGTGAAATAACTCAGATTGAGACCAGTCAACAGCTGGCCGTTGATCCAGTCGAGGAATTGCGCCACCGCTTAGGCAAGTTGGATCCTATGCAAGTTAAGATCTGGCGGCAAATGACGCCAGTTCAGCGCCTTGATATTGCGTTTCAGGCATATCAGTTTGTGCTTGACATGGTTCGCTTTACCGAACAACAAAGGAATCCACAGTTATCTTCAGAAGAATTAGCTTGGCGAATCATTCGAAGGATGCAAGGTAACCCCAAACTAGGCAGAGCGAATAATGAATCAAGTCAGAGATCGTGAACTACGGGATTTCTTTATCTATGTGATCGAAGTTCTGGAAAATAATGATATCCCATACATGGTCGTAGGTGGGTTTGCGGCAATTTTCTATGGGGAACCGCGCTTAACCATTGATGTAGACATTGTGGCGGACATGCAATCTCGACATGTTAAGCCATTTATTGCTTCATTTGCATCACCAGATTACTATGCTAGTACACTTGGGCGTAAGTAAGACAGTGAATCAGTAGGACAGTAGAACAGTGTTTGTACTGTCTCACTGTCCTACTGATTCACTACTGATTCACCGGAGAATAGTATGGTTATTTTCGCCCAAGTGTACTAGTGAAGAGGGCATCCGTGACGCCTTACTCCGATGCTATCCCTTTAATGTCATTCAATCATTTACGGGCGCAAAAATTGATGTTGTCCCTTTGCCTAAAGATATCTTTACCCGTCTAGCCTTTCAACGTCGGCAACGGCAGATCTATGATGCAGCCGGCCATACTGCTTTTTTTATCACGGCGGAAGATATTGTTCTCGCCAAGCTAATGGCCTACCGTGAGACAAATTCGGATAAACATTTGAATGATGCGCGTGGTGTACTGACAATGCAGTGGGGACTGTTGAATTTAGACGCGATCCGGCGAGGGGCCAATGGGGCGGGTATGTTGCGCGAGCTTGAAAATTTGATCGAGAGTGCACGCCGAGATCTCGAATAGTCGAATCTAATCATAACTTGCGCGCATAAAAAGCGCTATAAAGCAGGAGTAATCTTTCAATGAAATCTGACCTTGACCGTCTGATGACGGAACGCAACCTGGATGCCTTGCTGGTGATGGGTGATGCCAGCGGCAATCCGATTATGAATTATTTGACCAGCGGCGCCCATCTAGAGCGCGCGCTGATCGTCAAACGGCGTGGCGGCCCGCTGACTCTGATCCACGGCGCGATGGAGCGCGATACAGCAGTGGGTACGGGCATGGTCTTAGTCGATCGCGACCAGCACTACAACCGCTATGAGCTGTTAAAAAAGCATAACGGCGACAAATTAGCCGCCGAGGTTGATTGTCTGAGCCAAGTGGTGCGCGATCAGCACTTGCAGGGTCGATTGGGCGTCTATGGTATGCAAGACGCTGGTAGCGCTCTGGCGCTGCTCAACCGACTCCAGACCACGCTCGAAGGCACCGAGTTGGTGGGCGAATTTGGCGATTCGCTCTTTACCTATGCGCGCCAGACCAAGGATGATCAAGAAATTGCTGAACTGCGCGAGGCTGGCCGCATTACCTGTTTGGTGATGGGTGAAACGCGCGACTTTATCCAGGAGCACCATACGCGTGATGGTGTGGTGATGAAGGGCGACAACTCACCGTTGACGATTGGGGATGTGAAGGCGTTTATCCGGGCGCGGTTGACGCTTTACAACATGCACGAAGATCACGCCTGTATCTTCAGCCAGGGTCGCGATGCCGGTGTACCGCACAACGCCGGCAATCTATCTGCGCCATTGCGGCTGGGCGAGCCGATCATCTTCGATTTCTTTCCCCAACGACCCAGCGGTTATTTTCACGATGTCACGCGTACCTGGTGCCTGGGCTATGCCCCGCCTGAAGTGCAAGAGGCGTGGAACCAATGTAAAGAAATCTTTGACCGCGTGATGGGTGAGATCGAGTTGGGCAAACCCTGTCGCGACTACCAATTGATGACGTGTGAGTATTTCGAGAGCAAGGGGCACAAGACGCCGCTGAATCACCCCGGCACGCACGAAGGTTATGTCCACGGTTTGGGCCACGGCATTGGGCTGAATATTCACGAAGAGCCCAATTTGAGCCATGCTGCCGGCAATAACACCGTCTTTGCCCCCGGGCATGTGGTTAGTGTAGAACCGGGACTCTATTACCCCGAACGCGGCTTTGGTGTACGCATCGAAGATTCGATTGCCTTTACCGAGGCGGGACAGTTGATCAATTTGACCGACTTCCCCTATGATCTGGTTGTACCAATGCAAGGGTAAATACTCAGCATTGGTAAGGCAAAACTTAAAAAATGGGGAGTGATTTATGTTGCAAATTAATCAACCTAAGTTGCCAGGCGATTCCGAGGCTGCTTCTCCGGCTGCGCAAAGAAACTGGACATATGAAGATTATCTTGCTTTGCCCAATGATGGGCGACGCTACGAAATTATCGAAGGAGTCCTCTACGTGGCCAATGCACCTGATTATGACCACCAGTATGCCGTTTCGGAGCTTCACCGGCAGATGGCAAACTTTGCCGTTGAGCACAAAATAGGCCAGGTCATACCGGCTCCCTTCGAGGTGCATCTTAGCGATAATGTACGCCCTGTTCAGCCAGATATCTTTTTTGTCGGCACAGAACGGAAAATGATGCGTGGCGCAAAGCTTTTTGTCGGCGCGCCGGATCTGATCGTTGAAGTAATCTCACCGAGCAGTATCCGCATTGACCGTCACATTAAGTTTGCTGTCTACGAGCGAACTGGTGTACCTGAGTATTGGTTGGTTGATCCTAAATACCATTTTATCGAAGTGTATACCCTATCCGGTCGAGAGTATGCGCTACTCGGTCAATTTGATAGTGCAGATGTAATTCAGTCTAAGATACTTGCCGGGTTACAGATTGTTGCTGAGACATTATTTCTATAACTTACTCATATTACGCACGTGCGTAATATGAGTAAGTTTATTTTAAGTACGCTACAGCCGCATCTAACACCGGATCGCCAGCCGCAAAGAGTGTCTCCTCATCGACCGGCACCTGTACCGTCGGCGCCACGCCTTGCCCTTCGATGTGAATTTCGCCATTCATATCCACCGCCCGGCCAACCGTAAATTGGAAGAATTGCCCTCCTGGCATTTTAAATTGATTGACGCTGCCACCCAGGCCGGCGGTGGGATATTGGCCCACAATCGCGGCTCGGTTCTCGATCGTCATATCGTAGCTGAAAAATTCACAGGCACTGGCACAGCTAGGACCGACTAATACGGCCACCTTGCCTTTGTAGCGTAAATCTTCGCCCGGTAGATAGAAACGATCCTCGGTGCGCGGGTCGAAGTAGAATTCGTCGCGCTTTTCGTCGTACTCACCGTGATTGCCCAATTTGTGGGGCTCATCAAAGAAATAGGCCGCCATCTGATCGGCCAGGAAACCGGCGCCGCCACCATTCTGGCGCATATCGATGATCAACCCCGGTGCGTTGCTTCGATTCAACGTTTGCAGCATACGTTCCCACAATTGGATCGTCAACAGGCTATTGTCGGAAAAGCTGTAGATTTTTACATAACCCAAGCCGCTGTCGAGCCGTTTGTACTCTACTGGCGTTTCGAAACCAGTCAGCCCAGCGGCAAAAGAAGAGACTAAGAAACTCTCGCTCTCGAGTACCGATGTGAGGGTAACCGTCTGCTCTGCGGTGTCGCCCGGATTCTGGAAGGTGATCGCCACCTCTGTACCCACTGGCGAACGCAGCGCATAGCGCAGGTGCTGCAGCCGTCGATAGTGATCGGTGCTAAAAGGACCAGACCAGGCGACAGCATTATCGACGAATTCATCGGTCGGCGTACCGTTGATCGCCAGGATCCCTGCTTTTAGTTCGATGCCGGCGTCGTCGCCTGGTCCATCGGCCAGCACAAAGTTGACCATCGTACGCCCATCATCCAGATCGCGAATGGCCAACCCGACACCACCGCTAGCCTGGCGTTGAAATTCTTCTGCCAGGCGTGGGCCACTGATATGGCCGTCTGGAATGGCAAAAGAGAAATCGTGCAGGGCGCGCAGATATTCTCGGGCGTCCTGCTCATTCTCCGCCGTCTCGAAACGAGGACGGAATTCTTCGCTCAGGGCATCCCAATCGATGCCTTTAAGCTCGGTAAAGGCGTACTCTTTGCGCATCTTTTCGATCATGGCGTCGAAGGCATCGGTATAGCTCAATGCGGAAAAGTCGGCCAGCGCCGCGCTCTTCGGCTCGATCAGGTCGATTTCGATCTCATGCGAGCGGTCAAAGGTGAAAGGCTCCGTGTCCAAATCGACCACGGTATAGCCCTGAGGCAAACCAACCGTTGGGTCATCGGCAGTGAAGAGCAGACCGTCTGCGCCAAAGCTGGATGGGAAGCCCTGTTGATCGTCCGGGGCATAGACCAGAAACTTGCCGCCGATGATCTCACGCTTGCTATCGGCATCGTCGCTGACGCGCGTCGAGGCATACGCGGTTGACCAACCACCGCCATACAGATCGCGCTCTTCCAGGAAGGGATCGCCAAAAGTGTTGGTCCAGTAAGCGACAGCGTAGACCATTACACCTGTATCCCTGGCGCCATCATTGTCCACATCGCGCAGCGAAGCCTGCGGTTCGATCGGCAAGGCAACCGTGTACGAAAAAGGGGATGTGTAAAAATCAGACGTAATCTGGCCCAGCGTCTGCGACTCCTTGGGCAACAAGAAGGCTTCATTGCGGTCGACAAAGCCAGCCTGATCCTCCAAAATGACCATCGGCGAAGCAACGCCCAGTGTAAAGAAGGCATTCGTATATTCCACCTGCCCGCGGACCGCTACCGGCCCACCTTCATCGTTGACAATTTCTGCCGGCGGAAAAGGCGTCGTTTGCGCCCAGACTGTTGAGGTTGGCAACCATATCGTACATACGAGCAATAAAGCGACCCAGTGTGCTCCCCAGCCTTGGTGCAGTCGTTGGCGTGGAGCTGGTTTTGAGAAAAAGTAATGCATAGAAATTCCTTGTAAAGAGTAAACACTGCATTGTGCGCGGCATGATTACGCCGTGCGTAGCATTTTCTTGCGCTCGTAGTCGAGCACATCGTCTAAAATTTGCGTCAAATTATGTTCTGGCTGCCACCCAATCGCCGTCTTGATTTTCGTGGTGTCTGGCACGCGGCGGCGCATGTCTTCAAAACCGGGTGCATAGGCCTCGCTGTAGGGAATATATTGGATCGTCGAAGTGGTGTCGGCGCGCTCAATCACATTCTGCGCCAACTGGTTGATGGTCACTTCTTCGCTGCTGCCAATATTATAGATTTCGCCTGAGGTCGAATCTGGGTGATCCAACAACTTTTGTAAAGCGCGCACTGTGTCGTAGACATGACAGAAACAGCGGCTCTGCTCGCCGTCGCCGTAGACCGTCAAGGCTTCGTGGCCCAGCGCCTGGCGGACCAGACGCGGCACGACCATGCCATAACGGCCCGTCTGACCAGGGCCGACCGTGTTGAAAAAGCGCGTGATCGTCACTGGTAGGCCATATTCTCGATAAGCGGCCAGCCCTAAAAACTCATCCAGCAATTTACTCGCCGCATACGACCAACGGCTGCGGCTAGAAGGTCCCAACAACAAGTCATCTTCTTCGGAAAAAGGGATGCGGACGCCTTTGCCATAGACTTCGCTTGTGCTGGCGATCAACGTCCGACATCGATAGCGCCGCGCCGCCGTTAAGACCGCGTGGGTGCCCAATACATTGGTTTCAATCGTCTCCGTCGGCCGTTCTACGACCAACTGCACACCGACGGCCGCCGCCAGGTGGACAATCGCATCGGCCCGACTGGCCAGCCGATCGAGGACTAATGCATTATCTAAAGTATCGATGGCAAACGAAAAACGGGGATTGCCGACAAATTCGCGGATGTTATCGAAACTGCCGGTGCTCATATTGTCTAGAATCGAGATATTGTCGCCACGAGCTAGCAGGCTGCGGATCAAATGGCTGCCAATGAAGCCAGCACCGCCTGTAATCAGTATATTCATTCAGAGACCTCTTTCCTTTTGTAAATCACTCAGATCGCTTTTTAAACTGTTCCGGCATTATACTCTCACCCTGAATGAACTTAATATTCTCCGTAGCAACCATCCAATTATCGCGCCTGATGAATCGCCAATCCGGCCAATCACAGAATACTGACTGTGGATTAGACCTAGATGAAGGTTTGATAAAGAAACCGATAGACCGTAGACGGTTCAACCTGCGCCTCCACTCCCGCTCTCCCTTTCCCCTAAAATCTTTGACGCACGCGCGGCCTACATGTACAATGACGCTTATGACGACGAATGTACACGATTTTGCGATTGAAATTGAAAAAACCGAAGACGGCTATTTTGTCCATGCCTACGGTAATCCTTTTGGGGAAGCGCGTGACTTTTTTGTCCCGCCCTTTTCGCCAGAAGAGCTAGAGCAATTTACGCGGTTGGTGGCCGATGTTACCCTTGAGAATGCAGCGTTGAAAGCATTGCAGCAACAAACCGCGCGTGAATTCGGCGAGCGTCTCTTCCGGGCGATCTTCCGCCATAATGTCTTGAGCAGCTATCACAGCAGTTATCAATTGGCCTATCAACAGCGGGCGCAGTTGCGGATTCGCATCCAACTGCCCACCACGCCCGAGTTTATGAATCTACCGTGGGAATATCTCTATGATCCGGTGCGCGACGAATTTTTAGCTCTCTCTAATCATTCGCCGTTGGTCCGCTACACAAATTTAATGCATCGTATCTTGCCTTTGCCGGTCGAGACTCCGCTGCGCATGTTGGTCGTCATCCCTAGCCCAGACAGCTACCCAACCATTCATGTGGAGCGCCAATGGCTAAACCTGCTCGATACGCTTGATCACCTGGCGCTGGTGGGCAAAATGAAGTTGGAACGTTTGCAAAAGCCGACCCTGCTCGATCTGCAACGCCGGCTACGCCAGGGCGAATTTCACATCCTGCATTTTATCGGCCATGCCCGTTTCGACAGCCAGGCGCAAGATGGTCTGCTCGTTTTTGAAGACGAAATGGGACGTAGCCGGCTGGTCAGTGGTCAACATTTTGGCGCGCTCTTGCGCGATCATTACACGCTGCGCTTGGTGTCCCTGAACGCCAGCGCAGGGACACCCGTCACAACCTCCAATCCCTACCTGGCTGTGGCCACCAACTTGGTTCAGCGCGCCTTACCTGCGGTCGTCGCCACGCAGTTTGCCACCATTCCCAATGCCGCGCTGGCCTTTGCCAATGTCTTCTATTCTGCAATCGCCGACCGCCAGCCGGTGGATGCCGCTGCGATCGAAGCGCGCCGCGCCGTCCAAGTCGAAGAGCGCGGCGTGGCCTGGGGCGCTTCGACCCTGATCATGCGCACGCCAGATGGGCGACTCTTTGAAGGCCAAAGCGCGCAGCTTGGTCATGGGGCAAACGTTACAACGAATCTAACTCGCAACTCGCAATTTGTCACTCGGTAAAACTAGCCAACCATAAGGAAACTCTACCATGTCAACCGCACACATCGGCCTGATCGGCCTGGCCGTCATGGGCCAGAATCTTGTTCTGAACCTCGAACGGAATGGCTACACCGTGGCCGTTTATAACCGCACCACCAGTACCATGGAAGAGTTTGTCGCCGCCAATCCCGGCAAAAATCTTCTGCCCACAACGACGATGGAAGAATTTGTCGCCAGCCTGGAGCGGCCACGGCGGATTCTAATTATGGTCAAAGCCGGCAAACCGGTCGACGCTGTGATCGACCAACTGATCCCATTGTTAGAGCCGGGCGACCTGATCATGGATGGGGGCAACAGTTATTTTGCTGATACTGAACGCCGCAGTGTCGACCTGGCCAACGTAAATTTGAACTTTATGGGGGTGGGTGTCAGCGGCGGTGAAGAAGGTGCGCTGTGGGGACCGAGCATTATGCCAGGCGGCCCGCGTGAGACATGGGCAACCGTGCAGCCCATGCTAGAAGCGATTGCCGCCAAAGCGCCCGAAGATGGCAAACCGTGTGTGGTCTACTTGGGACCGCGCGGGGCGGGCCACTACGTCAAGATGGTGCACAATGGCATCGAGTATGGCGACATGCAGTTGATTGCCGAAGCGTACGATATTTTGCAACGATCGCTGGGTCTGCAAGC
>JBBRVA010000317.1:0-8538 GCA_038247295.1 Caldilineales bacterium
GACACCGACAGCGGCATGATGACAACCTTTATCACGTTGACGGCTGCTGCGCCGCCGTCGCCGGAAAACCCTTTTGGCATCATGGGCATGACTTATGATTGTGATACCGACAGTCTATATGCATCAACCGTTTCCGGATCGACGCGCGCCCAAGAAGTGGGCAAACTGGTGCACATAAATCGTACGACGCGTGAAATTGTGGGTGAATATACGGGGATCGACCCCTATGGCATCGCCATTTACAATCACCCTACCGGCAAACGGCTCTACTTTGGGTTGGCGCGGACGTCCGAAGTCTATTCGCTGGCACTGGATGCCACGGGCGCCTTTGTTGGCGATCCGCAATTGGAGCTGACTTTGCCCGACCCCACCTTCAAAGCCTGGCGCATCGCCTTTGATGCAGACGGCGCGCTCCAGGTGCGCGGTCTGGAATTTGACTACAATTTGATCGCCACCAGCGATAACAAGGAAGTTGCTTATACCTTCCGCTATGATGCGGCCACCAGTACCTGGCAATTGAGCCAGTAATTCCCGTCCAGTTCTATCTTCAGGCAACCAAATTTGTATTTTTAAGCGCGATCGATAAAAGGGCGAGCATGACTCGCCCTTTTATCGATCGCGCTTTTGATCAAGGACCAAATATTCCTCTAACAGCAGTGAAATTACGCCATAGTCAATAAGTATTAGAGGATAGGGTTCAATATAAGCAATTTTACAGATGTACATACGGGTTTTGATGCTCATAATAATATGTAAATTTATTAAATTTATCTATTAAATAATCAAAATTTTTATTGTTTGTCTTAGAAAAAAGTTGAACCCACTTGAAAGCTATCTTTTGTTGTTCGCTCATCAGACGAAATCGTGCAAACGCAATATTTTGCCGCTGGCGAAAACATCGGTTTGCACAATTTTCTTAGATGAGCCTTTGTCGCTTTCTTGTCCTCACCCACAACACCGACTCGCGCCGAGATAACCCGCATGGCAAAGATCAATGCTGTTCGTCCTGTTTTGAGTTTATTCTTTTCTGTTTTGTTGGCAAGCCTGATGGGTACGAAGGCTATGCCCACACATGCCGCCAACCAAACCATCCCATTTGGTAGCGGAACAGCCATCATTGGTGATGAAGTGTATGGCTTGGCTGGTCCATCACCGGTAAATTGCACTGCCCTCGCCTATATCAATGCCAGAGCGGAACTAGACGCCCAACGGGATGCATGGATTGCAACGGCAACCGGGGAAATTGTCAGTGGCGTTGCGCTTGGCTCGTCGCTGCCAGGCCCAGCGGGGACACCGGTAAATACACCATTGTTATTTGCTCAACCAGATGGCTTTTCCGTCAGCGCGACACCTGTGGACCTACTAACTAGCTACGGCTTCAACAGTGGTTCGAACAACCCTGGTACGCCTTCGTTTGCTAATGTTCAGATCAATGGCAGTCCAAGCGGCTGTACAATGCAGGACAACGCGCCCAAAGCATCTTCGTCCGCAGCGGGCGACTTCTATTTTAACCAATTAAACAATCTAAGTGGCCTCAATGCCGTACGCTTCACGTTTAGCACCCCAGTGCAGGCATTTGGCGCCTTTTTTGGCGATTTGGAAACGAGCTATCGTGGCACAACTGCCTTTATGCGCCTGCTTGATGCCAATGGTGCCTTGATCGCCGATCTACCGATCAACTCTACGCTTGGCCTTGCGGGTGGTGTTGTCGCCGAAAACGCGCAATGCAGTCAAACCAATGTACCCGGTGTCGACGTTGCTGCCCAAGGTCTGTTGCCTGGTTGTGGCAACGCTGCGACCCGTTGGGTTGGCTTTGTTTCAAGTCTACCTGTTGCCCAAGCGTTGGTGGTGGTGGGTGACAACGATCCATTGCCCGGTGGCCGCGGCCGGAGTGAAAGGCTGAGTTTTATGGGACCCACCGTGGTGCGCGCTTTGCCTGCTGCAGACGTACACATTCGCAAGTATGCCCCAGTCTCTGTTACGGCTGGCGTCCCCTTCAACTACACCATCGTCGTGTCAAATAGTAGTGCTGCGCTTGCTGCCGGCGTTGTCATCACCGACGTCGCGCCAACAGGCATGACATTCAATGCCGTCACCGGCGAAAATTGCAACCTGATCAACGATACAGTGACTTGCACGGTCGATACGCTGGCCGCCAGCGCGTCCGTAACAATTTCGGTGCAGGCAACGGCCAATCAGACGGCAACTGTCACTAATACGGCGTTTGTTGTAGCAGCCAACGATACCAACTTCACCAATAACACGGCCAGTGCGACAGTTGCGCCGCTGCCGGCCCTGCCGCGCAACGACTGTGCTACCCAATCAGTTTATACCGGCGCCAGTCTCATCATCAACGAAATTATGTACCGTCAAGCGACTGACGATGATGAATGGATTGAACTTTATGCAACCGTCTATCTTCCCGGCGGCGCCCAATTCTTTATCACTGACAATGAAGCTAGTAGCGTCGAATATCGCTTTCTGTTGACTGTACCAGCCGGTGGTGTTGCGGCAGGCACCTATATTGTGCTGCATAGCATAGCCGGCACAAATGACACCACGCTGCTTGATGGCGATGGCCTGGAATACTTTGGTGTAGGCAGTGGCAACCCACCTTATCTGAATAATACAGGTGATAATATCACGCTCTATGCCGGGACAAGCACGGCCGGAACGCCGCTTGACTATGTTGCCTATGGCAGCGGTGTTGCGATCAATGGGCCGAGTACTGGTTGGTCGCTGCCCAACGCGCCGACTGCCGCTAGCCCTAGCCAGAGTATTGCCGCCATCTATGGCGGTAACGACACCAACAATGGTGCGCAGTGGACAGCGGCAGGTAGCAGCGGTACGCTGGGCTTGGCAACGTCCGGCGACAGTAACAATGGCAAACTCGCCTGTAATGTGGCGATTGTCAAAACTGGCCCCAACACTGGCATGGTGGGGGCATCCTTCGATTATGTAATTACGGTTAGCAATACGACCGATGTAACGTTGACCGGTGTTGTTGTAACGGACACCCAACCGGTCGGGCTTACCTTCAACAGCGTGACTGGCGCCGGTTGTAACCTGGCCGGCGGTAGCTTCACCTGCACACTTGGTCTTTTGTTGCCCCAAGCCAGCCAGGTGATTACAGTCAACGCCGTCGCCACCAGCGCCGGGGTAATCAGTAACACGGCCTACACCAACGCGATGAGTGATACCATTGCGTCGGATAATTCGGACGTGCATGCGATGCCATTTCTGCCACCCGGCGCGATTGGTGACTTTGTCTATCTGGATCTCAATGCAAACGGCACCCAAGACGATGGCGAAATTACCCCGCTTAACAACGTGCCAATCACACTGACGTATGCCGATGGCCGCATAATTAGCACCCTAACTGTGGACGGCTTTTACCTTTTTCCGAATTTGCCGAGTGGGATTTACACGATTACGGTTGGCAGTGCCCCCGGTTATCTTCTAACGAGCGCGCCCATCTCTGTCATTACCCTGGCAGAAAGTCAGATCTACACCAGCGCAGATTTCGGCTTTATCTATGCTACTGTCGATCTGGAAATTGCCAAGCACGGTGTTGCTCAATTGCTCTTGGGCGGTGCTTTTCCATATACCTTGGTCGTGACTAACCAAAGCGCCACCGTCCCTGCCCTAGATGTCGTGCTGACAGACACTCAACCGCTCGGCATTACCTTTAACGCCGTCAGTGATCCGCGCTGTGCTCTCTTTGCCGGTGACGTGACCTGCAATCTAGGCAACATATCGGCACTAGGCGTGGAGACAGTTATCATTACGTCAACGGCTACGACAGTCGGTGTTTGGGTAAACACGGCTGCGATTACGGCAACGAATGAAAGCCATGTTGTTGATAATCGCGCCGCTTTCACCACAACGGTGACCTCTTCCGCCCTGCAGAACGCCGATCTGCAACTCAACAAGATGGCTAGTCAAAGCCAGGTGACGCCGGGCGACTTGCTCACCTATACCCTTGTGCTCACCAACCAGGGACCGGGCAATGGATTGGGCGTACAGGTTGAAGATCGCTTACCTGCCGGTCTAACCTATCAGAGTTCCAGTGCCCAGCAAGGTGTCTACAATGCGAATAGCGGTCTCTGGGATATTGGTGCAGTCGCGCCTAACACCAGCGCCACCTTGACAATCATGACATTGGTTGATACTTTGGCCTGTTCAGCCAATGGCACGCCTGCCTGTCCGACAACGGCTATCCTCCCAAACTGTGCCGAGGTGAGCCACTCTGACGTGTCTGACCCGAATTCCACCCCAGGCAACAACGCGCCCGGTGAGGATGACTACCATTGTGTGGATGTCACTGTCGTCACCTACGACTGGAGTGACAATCCTGATCCAGCGGACGGTGTTGGCGTTGGCAACTACAGCACGCGCCAGCGCGATAATGGCCCACGCCATCAGATCGTACCCGGCCTCTATTTGGGAATAACCGTTGATGGCGAGGGTAACGGCCAACCCACTGTGGACGCTGATGGCGATGATCTAATTGGCACGACCGATGACGAGGATGGCGTGACCTTCCCCGTTCTGCTGGCGGGCAGTTTAGCCACGGTGAATGTGCAGGTGACCAATGCTACTGGCATTGCCGCCTATGTGAACGGTTTTATCGACTGGAATGGTGATGGCGACTTCGCTGATGCTGATGAAGTCGTAATAGCTCTTGTCCCCAACGGTTTTAGCGGTGTAGTTGACTTGTTGTTCAACGTACCGTTGGATGCGGCCAACGCTCAAAACGTAGGCACACGCTTCCGTTTGAGCACTGATCCAAATCTGGGACCCAATGGCCCGGCCACGGACGGAGAAGTGGAAGACTATCTGGTAACTGTTCGGCACTTTGATCTGGCGCTGATCAAGCGTCTGGCGACCGACCAATCGGCAACCGTGCATCCCGGTGAAGCCGTAACCTTTACAATGACTATCCAAAACCAGGGTCAGTTGACAGCGACTGGCGTGACGGTCATCGATTACCTTCCATCTGGTTTCAGCCTGCATGATCACGACTGGGCAGCCGCCCCCAATCATACGGCAATTTACACCCTACCGACTCTTCTGGCGCCGGGTGCGCAGGCAACAGTGGATATCAGCCTGCTTGTCGATACCACGCTGGCGACAGGGGTTATCAATGTAGCTGAGATCAGCCGTGCGGACAATGACAACGATCCGAATAACGCGCCACCTGTCGATATCGACTCGACGCCCGATGCGACAGTGGATAACGATGGCACGCCCAAAGATGACGTGACCAGTGAGGATGGCAAACATTTGCCTACCGATGATGAGGATGATCATGACTTGGCGCATGTAACGGTCCAGCCGCTGGTTGCGGTGGGCAACTCCATTTGGAACGATGCGAATGGCGATGGCATACAACAGCAGGGCGAGCCGCTGTTGCCCGGTGTTATTGTTGAACTCCTCCTGGCCGATGGCTTGACGCCGGCCACCGATGCCAATAATAATCCAGTTGCGCCCGTGATCACGGCTGCAGATGGCCGCTATCTTTTTGCGCACCTGCTGCCGGGCGATTATGTGATCAAGGTTACGCCACCAGTGGGTTATTTACCCACCGTAGGTGGCGCCGACCCGGATAACAACGATAACGACGATTCGAATGGTCTGCCCGGTGACGCCGTCCAAAGCTTGCCTGTCACATTAAGCAGTGGCGACGAGCCAATCGATGACGGGGATATAAGTCTGGAAAGCAACCTGAGTGTGGACTTTGGTTTCTATCTACCAGTGACGGTGGGTGATCGGGTGTGGTATGACTACAATGGCGACGGGGCCCAGGCAACGCTGCAAGCCAATTCGACTGCCGAGTTGGGCGTTCCAGGTGTGAGTGTGTCGCTCTACAACGCAGCCACTCGCCAGATGGTGTTGCTCAATGGTAACCCGGCGATCACTGCGACGGACAGCCATGGTCTGTACTTGTTTGATCGGTTGCCGCCAGGCGAGTATTATGTGATCTTCGGCCTGGACACCTTGTCAAGTGCTTATCTGGCGACGATCCCGAATGTCATCGATGTGACTGAGGCAGATAATTCGGACGCTGATCCAACTACAGGGCAGACGCGCAATACCGGTTTCTTGGCCGGAGGTAGCAAAGATTTGGACCTCGATTTGGGTATCTATCAAGCCGCCAGCATCGGCAATTATGCCTGGTTCGATCTGAATAAAGATGGCTTGAAAGATGACAATGAACCAGGTGTAGCAGGGATCACCGTGAATCTCTATAATGTTCAGGGTAATCTGGTCGCGACTACTTTGACCGATCGCGACGGCTACTTCCAATTCGCAGGATTAACACCGGGTGATTACTACTTGGCGTTCATTCCACCGCCCAATTACACATTTACTGTGCCGAACATGGATGGAGAGTTCAACTCGGATGCCGATCCAAACAATGGTCGCACGGTGCTGACTACCCTGGCGCCCGGCGAGAACGACCCGAGTTGGGGCGTTGGTTTTATCTCACCCGCGCTGGGCGAAGATGAGGTGACGGAACCGGAGGCAGTGAATTACCTCTACTTGCCGTGGATCACGCAATAGTGTTGTTATGCTCTGTATTCGTCACTACGCGGCACTTGCCTGCATTGTCTTTATTGTTTGTTACCACAAATTGTGAGTCTTGTACTTGCATAACTCAGATAAAACTCACGCAAGACTTACGTAACCCATCTTCTATCCTCGCGCCCGACTTGTTGCTTTCGTGCTACACTGATGCTGCCACAAAGTTAAAAATGTAGCGATGAGGATAAATTTTTATGTCTACAAATCGAGTACAAGCAATCGCTAGCGGGCGTGAGGCACGGCGTTTCCAAGCCTGGGATCTCAATAAAAAAGGCCGGCAGCTAGATGAAATTGCAGAAATATTGGGTGTCACCCAACAAACAGTCAAACAGTGGTTAAGTCGCGTCGAAGAGGGTGGCGTTGAAGCGCTGCGCACGCGCAAAGGACAGGGACGCAAACCACTTTTAAATACGGCCCAGTGCCAGCAGTTACTTAAATTGTTAGAGCAAGGCGCAGCCAAGTATGGCTTCGTCAATGACGTATGGACAAGTAAACGGGTTTCTTTGGTGATTCAGCGCGAGTTTGACGTGGACTATGCCGCGGAATATATTCGGCCACTCCTAAGTAAACTGGGATGGAAATTATCCACCCCAGAGCAAGACCTTGTGCGGCGCAAAATGCGATCTTTACAATATTGGCATCCAGACATCTGGGATGAACTGGATGAAGCTGTCCTTATACAGAACAAGCCCTAGTACACTTGGGCGTAAGTAAGACAGTGAATCAGTAGGACAGTAGAACAGTGTTTGTACTGTCTCACTGTCCTACTGATTCACTACTGATTCACCGGAGAATAGTATGGTTATTTCCGCCCAAGTGTACTAGTATAGATGGTATAAATCAGTGAGACAGTGAGTTCAATGGGTATTGCCCTACTATCCTACTGACTCACTGTCTCACTACTTGTGCTGTATTAGACGAGGGCAATCACTGGGGTTTCGGTACAAACGCCAGAATGGTCTCTGGATAGTAGTCTGTCACCAGCAAAAAGCCGGACAGTTCGGCTGTTTCGAGCCGGACGATACCTTCCCAGTTGCGCGCAATATTCTCATCTAGTAATTGGAGCGCAATCGATGGTGTGCCCGCCAACGTAATCCCTTCTGCACTGAACTGTAATTCGACCAGTTGCTCAACTGGCTTTTCCGGGATCGCAGCGTTGCCGCCGACTACGTCACCGATCCGGCGTTGCAGATAAGCGTCACCAGGAAAGAAGTAATTGATCACCCAGAAGCGATTGTCGGCATCAAGCGCGGTCGCATCGGTAAGCCGGTAAGGGAAATTGACAAAAGGCAAGGTACCCAGAGGATTCAAATCGCGGTCAAAGCGATGGGCCACTGGCGCCGAATTGACAAAGAGGCTGTTGGCCTCATATAGCGTTATCAGTGCATCACCGGCTAGAAAAATGGCTTCATCACTGATGTTGCGCAGTGCAGCCTGGGGCTGAATTTCAGCCAATCGGGTTGGGTCGAGCCGCAATTCGCTTAGATCCGGCGCCATGACGCCCGCGATCAAGTACCCCATCATGCCATCACCCCTGTCTGCCTCAATCGTGAGAAATACACGATCGCCTTCGAAAGCGATGGACTCGAAACCCTCAAATCCCGGAATTTGCCACGTTAAATCTCCGTTCAGCACTGGAATTGGTTGGGGCAACAGCGGCTGGCTGCGACGGCCGGTCAAGAAGTCCACAATGTCGGTTTTGGCCAGCGTGAAAATTTGGTCTTCCCAGACGTTGGGGAATTGAGGTAACAGAATCAAGTTATCCCCATACCAGCCCAGGCCAGAAAATTGGGCGCGCCGATCTACCAATGGCCCATCCAATGGGATTTCGGTAATCGGTTGCTCGATCGTCTGGACCGATGTTGGCGGCGCCACAATGGTGCGTAGAAACGGCACTGCGGTCAGCCGGATAATATCCAAGGAACAGCCGGCGAGGAGTAGCGTCAAAGC
>JBBRVA010000318.1:0-8526 GCA_038247295.1 Caldilineales bacterium
ACGGCGCAGTTCGCGCCACAGATAGGCGAAAATGCAGCTACGTTTTTCGGTTAGTCTTGATCTGAATTTCCCGATCCAGCATCTTCTGGTAGACTGATCAGAAAGTTAGATCGTAATATTCGCCAGATTCGAGCAGAATGGGAGAGGGAGCTACATATGCAATTTCGTACGTTAGGACGGACAGGCGTAAAAGTTTCGCGCCTCTGCTTTGGTACCATGTCATTTGGCGCCGAAGCAGACGAGGCGATGGCGGCGGCCATGTTTAAACGCTGCCGTGAGATCGGGATCAATTTTTTCGATTGCGCCAACAGCTACTCCAACGGTCGCGCCGAAGAAATTCTCGGCAAGCTGATCGGTACGGAGCGCGATGAGCTAGTAATCACATCAAAGGTCTGTTCGCCGATGGGCAAAGGCGTCAACGACCGTGGGTTATCGCGCCGCCATATCATGATCCAGGTGGAAGCCAGTTTGCGCCGGCTCCAGACGGACCGGCTGGATCTGCTCTTTGTCCACCATTTCGACCGCGATACGCCCATCGAAGAGACCTTGCGCGCCCTGGACGATCTGGTCCAGCAGGGTAAACTGCTCTATCCAGGCGTCAGCAACTGGGCAGCCTGGCAGATTGCCAAGGCGCATGGCATCTCGGCGCATGAAGGGCTGGCGCGCTTCGAGTGCATCCAACCGATGTACAACTTGGTCAAGCGCCAAGCGGAAGTAGAAATTTTGCCCTTTGCTCTCTCCGAACAGGTGGGCGTGATCCCCTACAGTCCCCTGGGTGGCGGGCTCCTCAGCGGTAAATATAGCACAAAGGATCGCCCCAACGCCGGCCGACTGGTGCAAAACAAGATGTATGGCAAACGCTATGGCGAAGAGCTCTATTTTGCGGTGGCCGAAAATTTCAGTGCCCATGCGCAGGCAAAGGAACTCCACCCCGCGACGCTAGCCGTCGCCTGGGTGATGGCGCATCCGGCCGTCACGGCGCCCATTATCGGTGCGCGCAACCTGGAACAATTGAATGCCTCACTGGCCGCCCAGGATGTACCAATGACACCCGAGTGGTGGGCAGAAATTGCCGCCCTCTCCTACGAACCGCCATTAGCGACTGATCGCAGTGAGGAGAAGGCGGTTTAGTTTTACGAACTACACACCGGCTTGTATAATTATTTCTACCTGAGTGCGTTAGTGATGCTGCTTGCCTGGCAGCGCGATAGCCAGGCAAAGGATGAGCAATGAATGACAACCTCTTAGTCGAACTGCGCCAACCTTTTCTGCCCAGCCAAATCACGTGGCAGGTGGGGCAGATCAGCCAGGACCAAAGCAGAGCTCAGGCCCAGGCCACCGTCGCGTTGCGCGCCTATCTGAATCGCCTGGATGAGGTATGCGGCTTGGCGTGGTCAGTTACGTATACACCATGGGCGGATGCCCACAGGGCGCGCCTTATTTGCCATCTGACGATTCAGGGCGTAACCCGCAGTAGCACCGGCGAGGCGGATGGCCAGCCCGCACGCAATGAAAGCAGTGGCAGCGCTGAGGCGCAGGCGTTCAAGCAGGCATGTGCCTTATTTGGGCTGGGGCGCGACCTAGACACCCTACCCAGTCCTTGGGTAGCGTACGACCCCGTCACTCAGCAGTTCACCGCTGCTGCCCAAGCTTACCTGGCAAATCTGCTGGGCCAACCCACAGAGCCGGTCATGGCCCAAGAACAGCCGGAACCAGAAGGTAAGGTAGAGCCAGAAGTCAAACTCGAGCCAGAAGTCAAACCCAAGCCGAAAGCTAAGCCAGATAGCACCCCGATTACCGACAGGCAGCCCGTACCCCAGGCTATTGCTGAGCCAACCCAAGCCAGCCACACGGATACAGCGCTGGCGGCGCTGCGGACGGTCTTCGATGAGGCCGGCCAGGCGTTGTATGGCGAGCAATGGGCTCAGGTGAGTAAGCATAATATTGAACGCATTACGGGTGGGCAAGGCCAGCTCGTCAGCGATTTGACCGAAGAGCAATTACAGAAGCTGATTGACGGGATGCATCAGTTAAAACGCAGGCGGCAAGCAAAGCAGGCCGAGGCGGGTACAACGCCTTCGGCTTAGGGGCTCGTTTCAGCGCAGCAATTGCTGCTACGACCATAGCCAACGGCATTGTCGTGGATGCTGCTTTTGCTGGCTTGGAAATAAGTGAGAGCAGAAATCGCGGCCATGCCGTTGGCTACGGTGGATCGATTAAAGCGAGCAGACGGTCTCTCACACTGGCGTCCCAAAGCGCAGTTGATGACCGTTGTTATCGGCAATGGTAAACTCGCGCATAGCCCACGGCTGGCTGGCAATTTCTTTGAGCACAGACACCGCTTGCCCGCAATAGTGAGCGTAGAGCGTGTCAATCTCTGCGCCCACAAAAATATAGATCTGGCCAGCGGGGTTGTCTACGGCCTTACTAGCCGTTTGTGTAAACTGGATACGCACCGCACGCGCCGACCATTCACCGCGCGTGACGCTGGCGTGGGTCGGCGGGTCGCCATATAAAAAGCCGACTTGAAAGCCCAGCCGTGTGCGGTAAAATTCAACTGTTGCGGCGACATCCTGGACGGGTAAAACCGGTTCTGCTGCATAAAAAGAAACGTGCGGCGCTGGTTTTGTATCGTTCACCTCTGCCAACTCCGGCGACCATTCTGCGGCTAACAAGCCATACACCAAGGTGGCATGGGCGGCGGCGGCGTGGTTAAATTTCTGCATAAACTGACCGCGATAGGCAAAGCCCAGCTTGTGCGCCAACGCCTGCGAAGCCCTATTTTGCTCGTGAATCCACAGTTCGATGCGGTCGAATGTCAACTGGCGGAAACCGTAGTCGACTGCCGCCTGCACCGCTTCTGTCGCATAGCCTTGTCGCCAACAATCGGCGCGTAAAATGTAGCCCATGCCCGGCAGCGCTGTCGCCCCCAAATAGCCAACAAAGCCAATCGCCGGCGCGTCAGCAGCCAAACAGATCGCCCACCAACAGTTGTCCGTTGGGCGCAGCATGTCCTGGATCATGGTGCGCGTTGCCTCTACATTTCGGTGGGGCAGTTCGTGCCAATAACGCATGGTTTCCGCATCTCGGAAAACAGCAAAGAGTGCGGGTGCGTCATCAAGCGCAAGTGGACGCAGGGTAAGCCGGTCGGTGGTTAGGGTTCGAGCATTGTGCATCTTCAATCCTTGTCGTCAAAGCGAAGCCTGCGCTCAGTCTACCATCAATTTGGGTAAATTCCAAGCAATTGCTGATTGACATGTGAGAATTTACAGCGCTACTTGGTAGCGAGCTTATAGACAAAGCATGGCGGATGCCGTTAGAATAAGCGCCAGCGAATGGATCCTTTTCGCCGTTGTCCGGCGCAGTTGTTCAAGGCATGGTCGTTATTCATGCAAAATTTTCAAACAATCGATCTTTGGCGGTTTGGGGTGAGCCTGTTGTTATTGCTGCTTGCTGTAGCCTACGTGCGTGGCTGGCGGCGGATGCGTACGGTGCAACCCCACCTGGCTAGCCGTGTGCGACTCGTTGCCTTTGTCATCAGCATGGCGGCGCTGGCGGGTGCATTAATCTCACCAGTGGAGACGTGGACCGATCGGCTGCTCGTGGCGCGTGCTCTCCAAAAAGTGCTGCTCTGCATGGTGGCCGCCCCCTTTTTCTGGCTGGCCGGCACCTTTCATTTCGTGGCCTGGGGGTTGCCAACCCGCTGGCGCAGAGGGATAGGTGGGCTGCTCCGCAATCGATCGCAAGCAGGGCGGCTGCTACGCAACAGCACGCAACCCGGTTTTACCTGGTTGCTCTTTGTCAGTAGTTTTTTGATCTGGCACGATCCGGCGTTTGTGAACTACACTATGGCGCACACCTGGTTGCACCGCTTAACACTCTGCGGATTGGGGCTGGCGGCGATCCTTTTCTGGTGGCACATTGTAGGTGGGCCGCGCATCCACACGCGCTTTCCGGATTGGGTGCGCTTTGCCAGCCTGGTGGGCGTGGAAATCCCCAACATTGTCTCGGGCATCGCGATTGCCTTTGCCAGCACCCCGCTTTACAGCTATTACGCGCTTGCCCACGCCGCCGCTGGTTATCCACTACGCTTAACCGTAATTGAAGACCAAATGCTCAGCGGTGGCATCATCTGGGTCTTTGGCAGCATGACCTACTTCTACAGCGCCGTCATGGTGCTCAACAAAATTTTCCGCGACAACGATGGCAACTCCGCCCGTCCCTTGCCCAACTGGGACGCCGATGCGCGCATGATCGCTCCTGGGTTAGAGCATCGCGTGCGCGAAAATCGTTATCCCTAACCTGGATAAGCCAGAACCAAACAGTTACTCAGGCTCAATCCCCAGCGCGCGCAGTTGTGCCGCCAATCGTTCGGCGCGGGCGCGCTCCTGCTCGGCGCGGGCCGATTCTTGCTCGGCGCGCATGCGTTCTTGCTCGGCGCGTTCGAGTAATTCCGTATAGGTTTCAAACGGCTGTCCGTCTGGCCGGTACATGACCAGTTCATCGTCTTGCAGTGCAAAGCGCACCTTCGTGCGCGGGCTGACCCAGCCTTGCATTTCGTCGATGACCTCTAGCCCCTGGTCGGCGCGCAGCCAGCCGCTTAAATCGCCACTGTCCGGGTCGTATAGATAGTACTCCTCTACCCCAAAACGATTGTAAAAGGCTAATTTCTTCGCCATTTCTGTCAAGCGATTGCCAGGCGAAAGCACCTCAAAGACAACTTGGGGCGGAATATTGGCCTCGCGCCATTGCATATACGAGCCACGATCACCTTTGGGGCGGCCAAAGGCCAGCATCACATCGGGTGCCACGCGTGTTTTATTATCGCCCTCCACCGGATACCAGAGCAGATCACCGGCGACGAAGACAGCCGGGTCGTCTTTATAGAGACCCTCAAAGCCACCATGCAAAGCGACAATAATGCGAAATTGTTTGGTGTTATCAGCCATTGGTTGACCATCGCTATCGGGGTAGATGATTGGTTTGGGTTGTCCATTCTGCTTCCCCATCCCGGTTGCCTGGGCTGGCGACGGGTCGGGTGCTGTCTTTGGTGTGGATGGCGCCAAAGTTTGCATGCTCATTAGTTCGTACCTCCTGTGTCTACGGACGCGCCTTGCGGCGTAAAGCCCTCTCCTTCAGTCACGGTATATTATTATACACCCGTAACTACGCCAAAGTAACAATTTCCCGTCGGATCCGTAAAAATATAAGTTGATCCATTGGCTAAAGATTTACCATCACATAGGTGATAAGACCATCACACGCGTGTCAAGTGATATTTTATGTACCTTACGCGCCTAATGGCTGATCACAAAACTACCAAGGCGTTGCCTGCTGCAACAGATCGCGCAGCGTGCCACAATCGCCGGCATCAAACCAGAACTCGATCAGGCGGTGCGAGATCGAGACGCTGGGTGGCAACTTGAGCGAACCCTGCTTGATCTCAGCCACCATTTCTGGGCGGGAAATCCAGCGCGCCTGTTCGAGTTCTTGATCCGCACAGTGCAGATCAAAGGTGCTGGCCTCGGCAGTGTAGCCCAACATCAGCGAACCGGGGAATGGCCAGGGTTGCGACGAATGATAGTGGACATTCGTCACGGTGATATTGGTCTCTTCGCGCACTTCGCGTACGACAGCCGCTTCCAGGCTTTCGCCCGGCTCGACAAAGCCAGCAATCACGGAATAGCGGCCCGCCGGCCAGGTGGCCTGGCGCGCCAGCAAACAGCGATCGTCCGCCTGTACAAGCGTGATAATGGCGGAATCGGTGCGCGGAAAATGTTGCTTGGCGCAGGCAGGATTCGTGCAGGTGCGGACAAAGCCACCATCGGCGCTTTGCGTACGGCTGCCGCAGTCGCCGCAAAAACGGTGGCGCTGATGCCAGTAGGCCATCGCTTTGGCATAGGCCAGGATGGCACCGGTTTTGCCATCTAGCGTCGGGTGCGCCGCGCGCAAATCCTGGAAATTGCCCAGCGCCCGCAAATTGCTCAGCGCAGTCTCGTCGCCACTGGAAACGTCGACGGCAAAATAGGTTACCCCCGCGTACGTGCCGAGCAAAATCGGCTCGGTAAAGGCCAACAATTCTGGCGTGGTCGCCAATTCCAACAGCATGACCTGCGCGGGATCATGGCGCGCAAACAAGTTTTGCAATTGCCAGAGCGGGACGAAGCGTGTCGTCGGCGCCTGCAATTCTGTGTCGAGCCAAGCCGGATCGCGGCGTTTTAGGGTCAGGCGGTCAAGTGGATTGGCGGCAAAAAAGTTCAGCGCCGAACGTTCATAATGGTTCATACAGGATAACCCTTCTTTTTCGTTGTGCAGATAGATTGCACAAATTTTCTCACAGTGCTATACTCCGGCGCAACAATTGCCCGCCCTCTCGGCGGGTTTTTTATCGCGAGGTGAATGCCGTCTATGAATCAAAATCCGCACGATGCGCCAAGCCAGGCGCCTTACGCCCGCCACATTTTTATCTGCGTCGGCCAGTATTGTGATCCAGAACAGCAGGCCTACAAGCTCTACCACAGCCTGGCCCGCAAGTTGGGTGAGTTGGGGCGTTATGAAAACCCGTTGCGCGTTAAGCGCGGGATTACGCCCTGCCTGGGCGTCTGTTACAACGGCCCGCTGCTCGTCGTCTATCCCGACGGGATCTGGTATCACCATGTCGATGAGCAGATGCTGGACCGGATTATCGAAGAGCACTTGATTGGGGGCAAACCGGTAACCGAGTATATCTTTCACCAGTTGGAGGAGAATCCAGCGTTGGCAGTTGAAAATTAAGTAAATCTGTACGCTATAGCTTCCTCTTTTTGACAAACATCATCCATTCGCTATATTATTAATTCTACAAATAGTGATCCTAGATCGCTTTGTTGTTCAAAACCTAATTTATTTGCATAGGCACCCGTCGCCCCGGATGGCACGGGTAGTAATGGCGAAGCCGGTGAAACCTTTCCAGGTCAGTCCGGCGCTGTCCCGCAACTGTAAGACGATTGACGATTTTTGATCTACGATTTACGAATGATCGCTTAGCCGAGCCACTTCGTAAATCTAAAATCTAAAATCCAAAATCATCAAGTCAGGTCGCCCGCCTGTGTGAGCACCGTCTATCCTCGTGGTCAAAGGATGGCGTGCCATAGGCGCAATTGCTATGTCACACCTTCTTATCCCACGGGTAAGAAGGTTTTTTGTTTTCTATTCACCAGCGAAGAAAGGCATTAAGATGCAGCTTCCAATTTTGAAACAAATCAACGCCCGCGCCAGTATCGCGCTGTTATTGGTGATGGCAGTGCTGACCGGCTGTGTTACGCCCGTCGCACCGGCCGCTGAGGTCACGCCAACACCGGCCGCTGAAATAGCGGCCGCAAGCGGCGTCGCGCCAACGACCAACCTGACCGAAGGCTGCTTGGAAAATTACGACGCCACCGTGGATTATTTTCCCGAAAAAGCCACGGTGGTTGAGACGGATGGCTTTACGGTCGAGTATTATAATCACTACAAGGTTGTCACCGTGGTTACGCCCTGGCAAGGGGCGACTGAGCCGCTGCAATACGTGTTGGTGCAGTGTGGCGCGCCGGCGCCCGATAATTTTGCCGACGAGCAGATTATCGAAGTGCCTGTACAACGCTTTGTCGGCATGTCGACCACCTATCTGCCCTTTCTAGACGAATTGGGGCTGCTTGATCGCCTGGTAGGCATCGATGATGTCACCTATGTGAGCAATGAAACCGTGGTCCAAATGGCGGCTGACGGCAAGTTGACAAGCATCGGCTACGGCGCCGGTGTCAACGTGGAGCAGGCGCTGGATCTAGACCCCGATCTGATTATGACCTATGCGATGGGTGCAGCCGACTCTGACGCTCATCCCGTGCTCACCGAAGCTGGGCTAAAAGTAGTGGTGAACGCCGAGTGGCTGGATCCGTCGCCTCTAGCCCGGTCGGAATGGGGCAAATTTATCGCGCTCTTCTTTAACAAAGAAGCCGCCGCCGAAGCCATGTTTGCTGAAACTGCGATGCGCTACAATGAATTGAAAGCCCTGACTGCCGACGCCGAAACCAAGCCGACCGTCTTCACCGACAGTGAATATCAGGGCACCTGGTATATGCCCGGTGGTCAGAGCTTTGTCGCCCGTTACCTCGCTGACGCCGGCGCCACTTATCTGTGGGCGGATGACTCTAGCGTGGCCAGCCAACCGCTCGCCTTCGAAGCGGTCTTCGACCGCGCCCAGGCGGCTGAGTTCTGGCTCAATATTGGCTACATTGGCAGCCTAGCCGATCTGCAAGCCGCCGACGCCCGCTATGCGGATTTCGCCGCCTTTCAAAGCGGCAATGTGTGGAACAACAATGCCCGCATCAACGCCAGCGGTGGCAACGATTACTACGAAAGCGCCATCGCCCATCCAGATGTTGTGCTGACCGACCTGATCAAGATTTTCCACCCAGATTTACTGCCGGATCATGCATTGGTCTACTATCAACAGTTAAAGTAGTGAGATAAGGAGTCGAGGTGTGGGGGCGTAGGGGAGGTAAGGAG
>JBBRVA010000319.1:0-8516 GCA_038247295.1 Caldilineales bacterium
GCTGTCAGATCAGTATAGATGAAGTGATGGGCAATCTGGTCGTCAAAGCCGCTACAATCGATCAGGTAATCGGCTTGAATGGTGAATGGGTTCTCCGCGGCTTTGGACGCAGGCGTAATTTGGATTGCCAGCCGCGCTGCCTCTGGCTCAATGCGCGCAATTTGGCCATAGACAGTGCGGTACGATTGTGACGCGACGGCTTTTTTTAGATCACGCAGCCACTGCGTGCGGGGTGGCGTAGAAGCCGCACTCCAACTTTTGGCGAGTTGACGACGCTTGGTTGCGGGTGCAGCTTGCAATGTTTCCATGAGTGGGCCGCCAAACGTAGCGCGTGGCCAGTTAAATGGCTGTAACCGCCAACCGGCGAACGAAGCTTGCTCGATCTGACGGCTATCCATGTTTGCTTCGAGCGGGCTGCGCAACAGAGAAATGACAGAGCGCGGGGAAACCTGTGGATCCTTGGGCAAAAGCTGTTCGATAATACGGGCAGCGACAATGCCGCGCCCGACCACGACCACCGAAGCGTGTGTTTCTTCGACACAGCGGAAAAAATCATCTTGCAACGCGTAGCCAGATAGCACTTGATCCGTGGTCTTGGTGTGCAGATAATCCGCCTGTTTGACCGTATGCCCCAGCGCCAAATGGACAACATTGGCAATGATGATATGGAAGTGGCGGGTGGGCGCCCGATAGAAAACTGCATAGCGCTGATCGTCCAATTTGCGGATAAACAGAGCGGTTCCCTGGCGCACCATCGATGCCCAACCGATACGTCCCATTTCGCGCTCCATCGACGCGTACAGTCGCCCAGCGGTTGGGGTGTAAAAATCAGCCAGCAGCGGTTCGCTGAAGATTTGCCACGCGACTTTGCCGGCGGCGCTCCAATGCCCGGTGCGCAGATTATCCCACCATTCATCGACCGCATAGCCAGGAAATCCCCAAAAATTATCGGGCCGCGCACTCGAATCGCTGCGCAACCGATCTTGGGGGCAAAGCCCGGAACGATCACAGTATTGTTTGAATTGCTGGTAAGGACAGCGGTGATGGGAAATGACTGCGATGTCGTCCTGGACCACGGCATGGACGCGCAAGCCGTCGACCCAGCAAAAGCTTCCAATCCCGCCGCCCACGCTCACAAACATTCTTTTTTCCAACGCAATGCCCGAATTTTTCAGGTCAGCCAGCGACAGCAGCGGTTTTTGAAAAAATGTCTGGAGCACGCGCAGATTTTTCATGCTCTCTACCTAGTGGATCGGAATGAGCAGACCATTACGGCGGGTTTGCGTAGAAGTGAGAATATCGCGCGCATAGGGCATCGAAAGCCACGAAAGAGGATTGTCGAGCAGAGCGCGCTTTCGATCCAGTTGCATATGCTAATTCTCTGCGCTTGCACAATCCATTCTGCATTAGTAACGATTCAGCCCGGGAGCGCCGCCATCTCTGGCGGCCAACGCCGAAGGCCGCCAGAGATGGCGGCGCTCCCGGGCGCGTTCCTGGGCGGAATAGTTACCTGCATTATACTCGATTTACATCCACCAGCAACCTAGTGTTGCGCTCATCATCATCACCCAAATCCTTAAAATAGTGACGAAAACGTTGTTCGATGCGCCCGTAGATTTTTTGGCGTAGACCCAATTCGTGAAAGCTGAAATTTGGGGATCAAGCCTTTCTGAAAAGCTAATTGCGGATAATAAAACAGCCGGTTATAATGAAGCCCTCTTGAGAAGGGCAAGGTATAATGCAGCAATGAGTAAATATAGTGGCATATCGTCGGCATTAATATGCTTCGTTATAAGGGCAAAAATTGGGTAAAAGTATTTCTATAAAGGGGAGGAATTATGTACGTTATCATTGTACCTATCCAGATTAAAGACGGCCACAAACAAGAATTTGTCGAAGCGATGCTAGACGATGCCAAGGGTTCGCTGAATAACGAACCTGGCTGTTTGCGTTTCGACGTTGTGCAGGATGCCGGCGACCCCAATCGGATCTGGCTCTACGAAGTCTACGTGGATGAGGCCGCCTTTCAAGCCCATCTGCAAGCGCCCCACTTCATCAAATGGCGCGATACCGTGAAGGAGTGGCGAGCAGAAGGCATCCAAGGGGCGACCCGAGGCAGCCACAATATCTGGCCGCCCGACAATGAATGGAAGTAGCAAAATTTCAGTTACGCTATCATATCGCACTAGCCCATAGCTGAGCATAGCGCACTCGTGTAAATAGTGCGTTTTTATGCTCAGCTATGGTAGTGTTCAGTATACACACGAAAAATTGGTTAGAAAGAGGAAATGTAATGACAATCCGGATCGGTATCCTTGGCTGTGGCAAAATCGCCCGCCTGCATGCGCTGGGCTATAAGACAGCCGCCGACCTTGCTCAAGTGGTCGTTTGTTGTGATGAATATAGTGTCGAATTGGCGCAAAAGATGGCGGCTGAATTTAATGCCCCTGAATTTAACGTCCCTGAATTTAACGTCGATGTGACGACGCGCTGGCAAGATGTGATCGAACGCGGCGATGTCGACGCCATCAGCATCTGTCTGCCCCCCTATCAACATGCCGAGATTGCGTTGGCGGCGGCGGCGGCCGGCAAACATGTGCTGGTGGAAAAGCCGATGGCGATGAACCTGGCCGAATGCCAACAAATGGTCGCTGCCGCCCACGCCGCCGGCACAGTGCTGATGGTCGGCCAAAATCAGCGCTGGCAACCCGAACATATCAAAATCAAAGATCTGCTCGACCGCAACGCCATCGGGCGCATCGTCGCCATCCGCTTCGACTGCAACCAGTTCGTCACCCACATGTATCCGCCCGATAGCTGGATTTTTGACAAAGAACTCTCCGGCGGCGGCATGATCGCCCAGACCGCGGTGCATAAGATCGACCTGATGCGCCACTTTTTTGGCGAGATCGACGAAGTATCTGCCTTTAACGGTTACACGGGTCTCAACGCCGGCTACAAACCGGGCGGCAACGAAGATATCTCTGCTTTTCTGATGAACTTTGACAATGGTATTGTCGGTGAGGCCTTCTATCTGTTTGCCGCCTATAAAGTGCCGATCCCAACCGCAACTGGCGAACTGACCATCTTCTACGGCGATAAGGGGATCATCCACAATGTGATGGGTTGGCATATCTACAGTACAGAGATTCCTGAATACAGTGGCGGCATTACCAAGCTGGACATTCATCAACATCCTTACACCGATTCGGTCAACGCCGAAGTTCGTCACTTTCTCGAATGTGTGGGCAACGGCCAAGAACCGCTCACGTCTGGGCGCGACAACTTGGGCACGATGGCTGTGGTCGAAGCGCTCTATCAATCGGCAGCGGAGAAGCGCGTCGTGAAGGTGGCAAAGTAACTGTAGATTTGACAAAACTGTAACGACGCACCCCACCCTAACCCTCACGGCCATCAAGGTAAGGAATTTCGTAGGTGCGGTTTGTAACCGCACGTCTCCGTTCAAACCAGACAGTGCGGTTACAAACCGCACCTACGACTTGCCACGTTTCTTACCTTAATGGCAGTGACCCTAACCCCTCCCCTGGAAAGGTTAGCCCAAACAGGGGATGGCTGGGATGGGGTTAGTTGGATCGACATTCTAGGATCATAATGCTGGTAATACCTTTGACAGCACGCCTTGTCAATGTTATCATAAGTAACGCGTTAATAAAGCCCTAAAAATAGTAAAACAATCGCAAACACGTCTCCCCAATTCATGTACTGCAGCTTGCACGGATCCAACAGTCAACTAGCCTGGTAACTTTGATGGATAAGTTATCATCCATCTGAGTGTACAGCGTTATAAATTGTTGATCCGGATTAGATTGTTTGTTAATCGAATACCACAAGAATCAAAGAGGAGAATTTAAGTTATGAAGACCAATCATTTGAGCCGTCGTCAATTCCTACAATGGAGCGCGATGGCTAGTGGCGCGTTGGCATTAAGCGCCTGTGCGCCTGCTGCTGCTCCCGCCGGTGGTGGACAAGCGGCAACCGAAGGTGGCGCGGCGGCTGCTCCGGCAACCGAAGGCAAAGTCGTCACCTATTGGTACAATTGGAGCAATCTAGACCCAGCCCTGGCCCAGATCATTGAAACCGAAGAGTGGAAAGCCCACGTCGGTGATCTCACGCTAGATTACAAAGGTTCGGTCAACGATGAGGCGCTGTTAACCTCAATTGCTGGCGGCGCACCGCCAGACTGCCATTCCAACCACGACTATCCTAATCTTTTCTCGCGTGGCGCCGCCATTCCTGTACAGGATATGGTGGCAACCAGCAGTATTGTGAAGAAAGAGGCGATGCTGGATTGGGCTTGGGAATATGCGTTCTTCGATGGCCAGATGATCGGCGTCCCTGGCATTGAGAGCTATGTGCAGTGGGGGATGGATTATAATACCGACGCCGCCACCAAAGCGGGCCTCGATCCGGCGGCGCCACCAACAACCTGGTCTGGGGTGATGGAATGGCACCAGGCATTGACGAAAAAAGACAATGCTGGCAATTTGTTGCAGATGGGGCTAGATCCCGGTGATGCGATGGGTGGCGATGTGGATTACGGCGCTGCCTCTTTCGGCGTGACCTGGTATGATGAAAAAACAAAAGAGTTCCGTCTGGATGATGAGCGGGTCGCCGCCTATCTGAGCACTGCCGCCGAGTTCATCAAATTTGCCGGGCCCGATCAGTTTGCTGGGATGCGCCAGGTGCAAGGCAACGGCGGCTGGGGCGCCGCCTTTGAAGCCGGCGTGCAGACCATGATTATTGAGGGCTACTGGCACCCAGGTGAAACCATGATCAATAAACCAGAGACAGGCCAATTCAACCAGGCCACGTGGGCGCCACAGTCGGACGACCGCAAAGATGTCAAGGTCCAGGCCGTCAATGCACACTTTGTGCAGATCCTCAAAGAGGGCAAGAACCCAGAGGGATCCTTCAAATTGGGCGAGTTCTTTAACACCGTCACCGCTTGCGATATTATCTTCAAGCAGGTCGGCTGGATCCACCCGCTCAAAGAATTTATCCCCACGATTGATGCCAATACCTATCCCGGCTTGAAATTCTACATCGATTCGGAAAAGGAAGCCACCGAATGGCACCTGTTGCGACGCTGCCCGATCCACTGGTTCGTCAAGACGCAATTGGATGAAATTCGTGATCTGATTGCCCGCGACCAAATGACGGCGAGCGATGGCGCGGCGGAACTTCAGAAGCGTGCGCTCGAAGAGTTCGAGGCGCAAGGGTTGGCGAGTTAGAATCTACGATTTTTGATTTACGATTTACTGTAGAGACGCAAAATTTTGCGTCTCTACAGTAAATCGTAAATCAAAAATCGTAAATCGTATAGATTCCAGGAGGTAATTATGGCAGTGGCAACCGCCTCTGGCAACCAAAGACAAGTGCGAGGCATGTCCAGACAAGAGAAACGCAATCAGCTACTCGGCTTAGTCTTTATTGCACCGTGGCTGATTGGCTTTATCGGGCTGGCGGTGATCCCGCTGGGGATGTCACTTTATTATAGCCTGACCCGCTACGATCTGATTAGCGCGCCCAGGTTTATTGGTGTGGGCAATTATGTGCGGCTCTTCACCAACGACCCCGACTTCTGGAAAGTGATTGGCAACACCTTTTACTATGTGCTGCTGGGTGTCCCGATTGGCGCTTCTGTCGCATTCTTGATTGCCAATTTGCTGAATACGGACATCAAAGGGCGGGCGATCTTTCGCTCGATCATTTACATTCCGACAATTGTGCCCGCAGTCTGTACGGCGATGGTCTGGCTTTTTTTGCTCAATACCCAATTTGGCGCGATCAACGGTCTGTTGAAGGCGTTCGAATGGCCTACGATCCCCTTTCTCTCTAGCCCCGGTCTTTCCAAACCAACTTTGATTATGATTTATGTGTGGGCGCAAGGTTCGGCGGTCGTCATCTATCTAGCTGCTTTGCAGGATGTCCCACGTTCACTCTATGAGGCGGCGACTGTCGATGGCGCCAATGCCTGGCACAAATTTTGGAATATCACCATCCCCTTATGTACACCGGTCATTCTCTTTAATTCGATCATTGGGTTTATCGGTGCTTTTCAGGAATTTACGTTGCCCTGGTTGCTTACTCAAGGCGGTCCGGCAAAATCGACTGAATTGTATGTGATGAACCTATATCGCAACGCGTTTGTCCAACTGAGCATGGGGAAAGCTTCGGCGATGGCGTGGATTTTGCTGGTGATTATTGTCGTCTTCACGGCGATTCTTTTCAGCACATCCGCCCGTTGGGTCTACTATGGGGGTGAAAAATGACCACTGTCAGCCAGACTGCACAAACAGCGCCACGCAAATCTGATGTGGTGTTGCCTGTCCCTAGCACCTTCACTGGTAAGCGCATCGTGAGCTTTAGCAAGTATGGCCTGCTCCTTTTTTTGGCTTTCACCTGGCTTTTCCCACTTTACTGGATGGTGATTACGGCGCTGAAAAACGATTCGCAAGTGCGCACCGTGCCGCCCGTCTTGTTTCCCAATCCGCTGTTATGGAGCAATTTTGCCGGCGGCTGGGCCCGCTACGACTTTAATCAGGCGGCCTTCAACTCGATCTTCCGCTTTTCTTTGCCGGTGGTAGTCTTCACGGTGATCTCCTCGTTGATCGTGGCCTATGGCTTTGCCAAGATCAAGTGGCGAGGACGGAACTTCTTTTTTGGCCTTTGTATCGTTACGATGATGCTGCCCTGGCAGGTCACCATGGTGCCGCTCTTTATTATTTTCAAAAATCTCGGCTGGCTCAATAGCTATTTGCCGCTGGTTGTACCCTCGCTCTTCGGCCACCCCTATTTCATCTTTTTGTTGCGTCAGTTTTTCCTGACCATTCCCGAAGAGTTATCCGAGGCGGCGCGCATCGAAGGCGCCAATGAGTTTGGCATCCTCTGGCGCATCATTCTACCCTTATCCAAACCGGCGATCGCGGTGGTGGTGCTCTTTCGCTTTTTGTGGACCTGGAATGACTTTCTTGCGCCGCTGATCTATCTAAAAGATGAAGCGCAATATCCGCTGGCGTTGATGATCTATCGTTTACAACAGACGGCCAGCAACATGGGCAACACTGCGCTCGCCTACCCGCACCTGATGGCGGTGAGCACGATTGTGGCGCTGCCTGTCATTGTGATCTTTATTCTTGCGCAGCGCACGTTTATCGAGGGCATCAGCGTAACGGGGTTGAAAGGTTAGGCAATGGGTAATGGTTAATTGATAATGAACAAGCGTGGCTTCGGATAGAAGCCACGCTTGTTCATTATCAATTAACTGATTATGAGCTACTCACTGGCGTTACCGCATAACTGTCTGATGAAGAAGCCCGATCCACCGCACTTTGGCGCAGAAAGACATGACCGGCCAGCGCTAGAAACGACATCTCGATTACGTTCCACCAGAAGTGGACGTCGAGCCGGGGCGCGGTGGTGAGCCCTGGCACACTGCAAAAGACTGTGCCGCGCGTCCAGATGCTGCGTGCCAACCAGCCATCACGGCCTAAGATGCCGGGCAAGCCCTGCGCCGTGACGTTGGGTACGCCTAATTCACGCAGTTCTGCCAGCACCTGCTGGTAGCGGATAAACGTATAGGTATGCTCAAATGTATGTGCGATCGTAATTGCCAATAAGACGTAGGCCCACGGATTACGCATGCCGCTGCGGATTAGGATGACGACGGTGATCAGCACCCACCAATTCCAAACAAAATGCACCCATTCGGTATTCGCCGGTGAGAGTAGACCGTTGGATTGGCGCGCCGTCCAGTACAAGCCATGATACTGCACCCACTGGATCATGTGTTCAATTGTGTGCGCGCCCTGCGTGGTCAACAAGATACTCAGCAGCATCACGGATGCACCGTAGCGAACGCGGTCTGCGCGCCATTTGCCAATGTAGACGGGCAAAAGCACGATGATGACAAAAGCGCTGGCCATCCACAACTTCCAGCCCAAGAACTGCATGCCCGCCCAACCGCCGACAATGCCCAACCCCAAGACCGCCAGCAGCGCCGGCGTATATTCGCGCGGATGCAACAACGTAAGGAGGGGGAGCGGTCGTGTCCAATCGATCGTTGAACGTTGCTCTGCTAATGCTGTGCTCATCTTTTCTCCTATTCTCTGCTCATCTTGTCATGCGTCATCTTGTCACCCTTCGACAAGCTGAGGGCAAGCCATGTCATCTTGTCACGGTCAAACGTGTGTTGGCGGTTGGTTGCTCGATTTGAGATACTGTGCCATCGGGCCAAACAATCTTTAAATCTAATAAATCTGCATCACTGGGGAAGCCAAAGTGAACGCGGGCCGGATCACCAGATAAGTAACCACTGGCTGCCCGCACATCGCGTTGGTAACTACCTTGGCTGGTATGCAGCGTCAATTGTGCCCCGATGGCGTGGCTGTTCGGCTCGTTCTCCCACTGTAAATCAACTTGCAAACTGGAGCCACCGCACAGGCGATTCTCGAAAAGCTGGGCTTGGGTGCGCATATTATTGACGACAATATCCA
>JBBRVA010000320.1:0-8476 GCA_038247295.1 Caldilineales bacterium
ATTGTCGATACGGGAACAGCGACGCTCTGGTTGACCCAAAGTCATCTGGATGGGGTGGATGATGGGCGCTTGGTGGAAGGCTGGCTCAACCAGAACTTCCCGCTGATCACCGAGCAGTATCCGGCCGGGATCAAACTGACGGGCTATGCGCTGCAAAGCCACTTCGCACAATTGCCGCCTTTGTCAGCGGGCGCCGTCTATCCCGCGGCGGAGCTAGTGCCCGGCCTAACCCTCGCCGCGTGTGAAGTTTTAACCCCACGCCTCGCCGCCCAAGATGCCCATCTCCATCCTCCCAGCGGCTGGGTGCACGTACGGCTCTGGTGGCAAGCAACTGGTGCGATCCAAGCTGATTACATCGCCAGCGCGCAGCTGGTAGGGCCGGAAGGCGTGTGGGGCGAACGCCTCTACCGTGCCAACGAAGCCCTACGCCGCTGGCCCACCCGCAGTTGGACGATGGGCGAGATTATACGCGACGAAGTAGATATTAACTTGAATCCAACCACGCCCGCTGGTGAATATCCAATTGTGATTGGGGTTATGGATAGTAACGGGCAGCCGGTTGGCGAAAAGGTAAGCTGTGGTCAGGTAACCATTGACTGAACCTCTAATTTTTGTACGCGGATGAACGCGGATTCTGCTCGTATTTAATCCGCGTTCATCCGCGTATAAATTCTAAAAATTAAATTGACGAGACAACCGAAGTCGGCTATTTTTCGCAGGGCGAGATCGAAACAATCGATTTGATGGAAAACCACGTCGAACGCATTATTGATACTTTTGCCGGTCGGGTAGCAACGTTTGTGCGCTAGTACAGCTAGGCAGAAATAGTTAGACAGTAGGACAGTGAGTCAGTAGCAACACTGCCTTACTGACCCACTGTCCTACTGTCTAACTGTCTATTTACTTGTGCCCCACTGGACTAGAAACCTGGCCGTCTATGCCGGATTCATCTTCCCATCTTTTTTCTAATTGCGTAATCCGCTCCCCTTGCGTAACGATCAACTCGGCCAGAAAACCGACGAGCAGGAGCAACACGCTGATCACGGCGAGGATGCCGGCGGCGAGGAAAACAGGGCGCTGTTGTGTGTCGGTAAAGATGTAGAGCCCGGTAAGGTAGACAAAAGTTAACAGGCTGAGCACGATGCCCGCCAACCCCAGGCCGCCAAAAAAGCGCATCGGTGCACCGCTAAAGGTGAGCAAAAACTTGAGCACGAGAATATCGAGAAAACTTTTCGGGATGCGCTCCCAGCCAAATTTGCTGCTGCCGGCGGCGCGTGGTTTGTAACCGGTTTGCACTTCGCCCAGTCGAAAACCCTGATGCACGGCGATCATCAAGAGGAAGCGGTGCCAATCGCTGCGCAAGGGCGGCAAATTCTCGATCATCTCGCGGCGCATCGCCTTGATCCAGTTACCGTCGTGGACCGGCACACCGGCCAGATTGCGCATAACTAGATTGTAAATCGCACTGGCAAAAACCTTGCCATCCTTGCGCCCCTGCCGCCACCCGGCCACCACATCCAGATCGTGCGCTTCCAGGTGGCGCACCAGGGTCGGCACATCCAGCAGCGGGTCAGATTCCATGTCGGCGGGGATCAGGATCACGATTTCGCCGCGGCTGGCGTTAAACATCTTTTGCAAGCCGGCCGTCATGCCTTGGCTGCGACGGTGGGTAAAGACGCGCAGCGTAGGGTGCTGGCTCTGCAACTCAGTCAGGATAGCCCCGGTGCGATCACGGCTGCCATCATTGACGACTAAGACTTCGCCCGCGCGCCCCAATTCGGCAAAGGCCTGAAAGCTGCGTTGGACAACCTGCGCAATCGTCGCTTCTTCATTGCGCGCCGGCACTACCACACTAATTGAGATCACATCCACACTATCTTTTCCACTCAAAAAACAGCTTTAACGCAAAGGCGCAAAGAACGCAAAGGGCGCAAAGAAAAACAAAATTTGTAACTATTCAGCGCTTGCGTAGACAAGTAAATAGGTAGACAGGAATGTATAGTATATCTACCTGTCTACCTGTCTCCTAACTTTCGCTACGCCTGAACAGTCACCCCACATTTACCTTTGCGTTCTTTGCGGCTTTGCGTGAGATAAATTTTACCTTGTTTAAAATAATTATATTTGGTCGAGAAATTGGCGCACCAGTTCTACTACGCGATCTTGTTGCGCGTCGATCATTTCCGGGTAGAGCGGCAAGCTCAGACAGGTGTCGGCTACGGTTTCGGTGACCGGCAGATCGCCGACCTGGTAATTCAAGTCGGTGTAAGCCGGTTGCAGATGCAGGGGTACCGGATAGTGAATGCCAGCTTCTACACCATGCTGCTTCAAAAAGTCTAGTAACGGATCACGCTGCGGCGTGCGAATGACATAGAGATGCCAGGCTGGTTCGGCTTCCGCCGCCACCTGTGGCAACACCACTTCACAGTCGGCGAGGAGTTCGCTGTAACGCGCCGCCAAGCGCCGGCGCGCCGCCGTCCATGCCGCCAGATGGGGCAACTTGGCCCCGAGAATCGCCGCCTGCAAGGTGTCGATGCGCTCGTTGAAGCCCTTTAGATCATGCAGGTATTTGCTGCGCCGGCCATGATTACGCCACAGGCGCACTTGCTCGGCGATGGTGGCGTCATTGGTGGTCAGCGCGCCGGCATCGCCATAGGCGCCCAAGTTTTTGCCCGGATAGAAACTGAAACAGGCGGCATCGGCCAACGTACCGGCCAGCCTACCCCGCCAGGTTGCCCCGTGCGCCTGGGCGGCATCTTCGATCACCACCAGGCCATGCGCTTTGGCAATCAGATTGATGCTTGTCATGTCCGCCGGTTGGCCGTAAATATGGACGGGTAACACGGCGCGCGTATTGAGGGTAATCGCTGCCGCCAACAAATTAGAATTCAAGGTGTACGTATCCGGATCGATATCGACAAAGACCGGTGTGGCGCCCAACGCACTGATCGCTTCAGCCGTGGCAATAAAGGTGTGCGCGACGGTGATCACTTCGTCACCCGGCCCAATGCCATAGGCGCGCAGGGCGAGTTCCAACGCGGCGGTGCCGTTGCTGACACCAATACAGTGGGCAGCGCCACAGTAAGCGGCAAACGCATCCTCGAAAGTGCGCACCGCCGGCCCCATAATAAAACTAGTGTTGTCGATCACGTTCTGGATCGCGGCGTCAATTTCTGCGCGTATACTGGCGTATTGCGCTTTCAGATCGACTAAGGGAATAGCTTGATTCATAGGAGTAGATCACCTGTTGTACAGCGATTTTTCAAATCGCCGCGCACGATTTAAAAAATCGTGTTACATAGTCTTTGTATACTATGTGGCCAAAGATTCGGCCAGCAATTGATGAAAATGGTGAACACCATTTTCGCGCTTGGCGCTGTAGCGGCCCTGGGTATAGATGCCGGTTTGCAAGTTACGCCAGACATATTCGCAAATTTCGATGTCTTCTTTTTGAATCTCATCACTAAATTCAATCGAGCTTTGCAAATTGTCCCAAGTGGCGGGTGTGCCCGGATCGGCAAAGAACCATTCAAAGATCGTCAGCGTGCGGTCGTGGCTCAACGGCACAATCACATTGATCTGCAACATGCCCAGATAGAAGTTGAGCATGAAGTTGGGGTAAACCCAGTAGTAAAAGGCGCGTTCGTCGCCTTGCATCGCCGTATAGACCCGCCCAGTCGCGTCTTCGGTGCGGATCGGGCGGATCGGCGCGTATTGCGAAGAGTAATTGCGGTAGGTATCGACGCGGTAGTTCTGATAATCTAGCTCGCGGTACAAGCCCGGGTGCGCGACCGGCACATGATACCCTTCCAGATAGTTGTCGATATACACTTTCCAGTTGGCATTGATGTAATAATCGCGGCGCTCTACCCGCCGCATACCGTCAAAATTGAATTGTTGGGTCTCAGCGGGGATGTTGCCCAGGGTTGACAAGAGCGCAGGTGCGTTAAGATCCATATTGACAAAGACCAGCGGTCCCCACGCCTCTACGCGCAACGGCACCAGACCGAATGCCTGCTTATCGAAATTCTCGACGCCTTCAAATTCGGGGGTGGTGCGCAGCGATCCATCAAGCGCATACAGCCAACCGTGATAGAGACATTGCAAAGTTTTGCGGTTGCCGGCGCCTTTGGCCACAATGCCGGCGCGGTGACGACAGACATTGTAAAAGGCATGCAATTCCCCATCCAGGTCACGCGTCAGTACGACCGGCAGGCCAGCCACATCAACCGCGATATAGTTGCCAGGAAAACGTAATTGTTCGAGCGCGGCCGCATATTGCCAGGTGCAACGAAAAATCTTCTGTTGCTCCAACGGCAAACGGGCCGGATCCGTGTACCAAGTGGCCGGAATGGTGGAGGCGCGCGCCAGATCTGGCTCGAAGATAAAATCTAAATTCGACATAGGCTCTTTCTGCTCGGTTGGATAAGATGCTTGCTCAGCAAAACGATTATACACGATTGGCGGCTATTTATACACAATTTCCGGCTGCCACTGCTCACGCGCCTGACTATGCAACGTCCAAAACGTCTCGGCGATCTGATCAGGGTCGAAGTGGGTGCCCGGCTTGACAAAGCCATCAATCGTGACGGTGGCAACGTGGATACCGGTTGCTGCCAGTTCTTGCGCCAGGGTCAGGGCAAGGTTGCGCATGGCGGCTTTGCCAATCGCCAAGGAGGCATAACGCGCATTGGGGTTCAGCGCTAGACCACCGCCAGTAAAGAGGATGGTTCCTTGACCGGCGCTGCGCATGGCCGGGATCACTTGCTGGGCAGCAACCAGGGCGCCCCCCACATTGACCATCAAATCGGCCATTAGATCGTCGACAGGCAAGCCAGCCGGGGCACCTTGGCGGATAGCAGCGGCGTTGTAGACGAGAACAGTTGGTGGTCCGATCTCAGCTTTAATCTGGTCGAACGCTTGCTGCAACGAAGTTGGTGTGCTGGCGTCCGCCACGTAGCCGCTGGCCCAGGCGCCACTGCTCGTGAGCGCGGCGACCTGTTCTGCCAGTGCCGCGGCCCGGCGTGCCAGCAGGGCGATCTCAAAGCCTTCCTGTGCAAAACGTTTGGCAACCCCCAAACTAACGCCGGCCCCGGCGCCCACGATCACACAAAGCCCAGTCATACCTACTCCTTTAGCTAATGATAGTTACTTTGTTTATTCTATTTCGGCAAAAACGTTGGCGGCGGCGCCCAAAATGCCCAGATCGTCGCCGAGTTGCCAGGGCATGATACGCACTGAATCCCACAGTTCGGGTTGGGTATGTTCGTGCATGGCGGCCAAGGCAGGTTCCCAGACCAGCGGCCCAATATTCACCAGCCCGCCGCCGATCACAATCACTTCCGGGTTGAGGATCTGCACGATCATCGAGAGCCCTACCCCAGCGTAATAGCCGGCAACGCGCAAAATTTCACTGGCAACAGGATCGCCTTGCTGCGCTGCCAGGGCGACAGTCTCGGCGGCGACGCGCTGACCAGGGGCCGGCAGTTGCTCGCGTAGCAAGGTCTCCACACCCGCGTCTACCTTCTCATAGACCATGCGCGAAATACCAATGCCGCTGGCATAGGCCATAATGCAACCCAGTTTGCCGCAGCTACAGGGCGGACCACCGATGTTGATCACCACATGGCCCAATTCGCCCGCCGTGCCGGTGTGGCCGGCATAGAGCTGGCCGTTGATGATCATGCCGATCCCATAACCGGTGCTAAAGGTGACATAACACATGTGCTGGGTACCGCGCCCGGCGCCAAAGCGATGCTCGCCCAAGGCACACAGATTAGCATCATTTTCTAGCATGACCGGCAAGCCCACTTGGGCCGCCACCGTATCGCGCAGCGGAAAGTGATCCCAGGCCGGCAGATTCGAGCTGCCCAGCACCAATCCGGTACGGCCATTCGTGTTGCCAGGAAAACCCAACCCCACCGCGCTGATCTGCGCTGGATCGATGCCGCTTTGGTGTAAAATAGCTCGATAGGTTTGGACTATCGTCTCGATCACGAATGAAGGCTGCTGTTGCGCATGGGCACGCGTTGTATAGCGGCACAAAATCTGCCCCGCCCGATCAACCAGACCGGCGGCGATCTTGGTGCCGCCTACATCAATTCCGATTGCGTACTGTTTGGACATATATAAACACCTTCCGGGCAGGGTATATTCGACAATATCGTATTCGGAGTCACCCTTCCCGGAAGGGGATCGTCGTTACGACAAATGATTTAAAATCGTATCTTAGCCTGGCTGATTCGCCCGCGCAAAATAATCCTGCACCGCCTGGTGCCAGTGGGGAAGGGGATGCCCGGTGACTAGTTGATAGAGCCGGCAGTCGAGTACGGCGTGGGCCGGGCGCTTGACCGGTCGCTTGATCAGCGCCGAATCGACTTCTTCTACTTGTTCCGTGCGCCCGGCCACTTGTAGCACAGTACGGGCAAAATCGGCGCGCGTACAGGCGTCGATGCTGGTTACATTGTAGATACCATAGGCGCCAGTGCCGATCAAGTGTAAAATGGCCTGGGCCAAATGCACAGTGTAAGTGGGTGACTCCAGTTGATCGACCGGCATGCGCACAACGCCTTCTTTGTCGGCCGCGCTGAGCACGCGCGCGACGTAATTGTTGGGGGCGTGGCCAAAGATCCAAGCGGTGCGGATGCTGTAGGTGCGCACACAAATTTGCAGGCTCAAGCGCTCGCCAGCCAGCTTAGACTTGCCATATTGGTTGAGCGGGTTAGGCAGCGCAACTTCGTCGTAAGCGGTCTCGGTTTGGCCATCAAAGATGTAATCGGTCGAAATGTAGAGCAGCGCGCTGCCCGTCTGCTGGGCGGCCAAGGCCAGATTTTGCGCGCCCACCGCGTTGATGCGCCAGGCTCGATCTGGATCGCTCTCGCACGTCTCCACGTTGACCAGCGCCGCCGAGTTAATGATCAGATCGGGACGGACAGGGCCCAAACGTTCCAACGTCCCGACGCGATCCGTGATATCGATCTCGGCGATATCCCAGGCCAGGATTTCATGCGCTGCGCCCAAAACGCGACACAACTCGCTGCCCAACATGCCTTTAGCGCCAATCACTGCGATTTTCATACTGCGTTATCCTTTTAATTCGTTCACAGAGCACACAGAGGAGGCACAGAGAACGCCGAGAAAAAGCAAGAGTAGTTTCTCTGCGTTCTCTGTGATCTCTGTGTAACTGTTTGATTTTAGTTTATTGCCCCGGTTTTACTCGGTTAGCATGTCTGCAACCATTACTTTGGCGCCACCCTGGTCCAGGCTGCGTTGGCCGGCGGCGAGCACGGTGACGACGCGTAACCCGTTTTCGCCATCGGTCTGCGGCTGCGCGCCGGTGCGGATACATTCAACAAAATGGGCACACTCTTCTTGCAACGGCTCGCGCATATCGATGCGCGGAATCCAAATATCACCGCTGTGCAGCTTGTATTGAAACTCGCCATAGATCGGGTCGCCTTTGCGATAGGCGCCCTTATCGTAGATGCGCACCTTGCCCTCCGTGCTGACATCGTCGTAGACGATCATTTTGCGGCTACCAACCACCGTCATCTCGCGCGTCTTGCTGGGGTCCAGCCAACTGGCATGGACATGACAAAGCACATTGCCAGGGAAGTGTAGCGTCAAGAAGATCACATCTTCCACCTGGCCGTTGAGACAGCTTGCCCCTTGACAGCTCACCGCTTCGGGCATCTGGTCGAGCAGGTAGAGCGCAATCGAAATATCATGCGGCGCAATGCTCCAGAGCGCGTTGACATCACTCTGCACGCGGCCTAGGTTGACGCGCCGGCTGTAAAGATAGAAGATATCACCCAGTTCGCCCTGTTCAATTGCCTGGCGGATATAGCGCACAGCCGGGTTGTATTCAAAAACATGGCCCACCATCAGGATCCGCTGCTGCTCGGCTGCCAGCGTGACCAATGTGCGCGCTTCGGGAATACTCATCGCCAACGGCTTTTCGACAAAAACATGTTTGCCCGCCAGCAAGGCGGTGCGCGCCAATTCGTAATGGCTGCGCGCCGGGGTAGCGATCACAACTGCATCCACGTCTTGATCCTGTAATACAGTGGTTAATTGGGCCGTAGTCTGGCAGGCATAGAGACGACGCGCCCTGTCCAACGCTTCTGGGTTAGCATCGACCAGCCAGACGAGTTCGGCGCCCGGCAATTGATAGAAGTTGCGCGCCAGGTTGGGTCCCCAGTAGCCATAGCCGATTTGGGCGACGCGGATCGGATTTGTGGATTGGTTCATATGTTTACTCGATTGGATATTGGTAAATGGTAATTGGTAAGTGGTAAATGGTTGAGTGTGTACTTACCACTTACCACTTACTATTTACCACTTACTATTTACCACTTACCTAATGTTTTCAAACTGCACAGTCCGCACCCCGCCGCCTACCTGTGCAGCATCCACGGGTGCGCCGACAAAGACGGTGGCTGGTTGCAGCAGACTGATTGCTTCCAGCGCTGTACCC
>JBBRVA010000321.1:0-8474 GCA_038247295.1 Caldilineales bacterium
ATGTAGTAAGTCATGGCCGGCGATCGTTTCATAATATTGTTCAATCGTAATCACGCCGCGGCTGGGGTGGCGACCAGTGAGCGACCATTCTTCGTCGGTCAAAGTGGCCAACCCTTCTAGTGTTTTGGCGCGTGTGGCGGTCAGGGCAGCCAACAATTCGGCTGGGCTGAGGTTGCCAACGCGCTTCTTGACGCCGGCGTTCCAACGGTTCAGGTCAAAGCCTTCGGGGATGGTCGGCTCACCTTGGCGTGTTTTGTGGATCTGGATACTCATGCCGCGTTCACCGTCGATCAAGTGGCCAACGACCGTGGTCACGGTCCACGGTTCGCCTTCACTAAACGTCACACTTTCCCACTGCGCGGGTGTCAACGAAGTGAGCAGAGCCAACAACTGCTGGCGCGCCTCGGCCAGGGTTTGCTGCCATTGTTCTATGCGTGTGGTCATCGGGTCTTATCCTTTGCGAAATAATAAAATGGATTTGTTTACTGCTACTCTTTTAAAAACCACACACCTTGGGGAAGTTGCGCCAGCTTCTTGATCATGCGAAATGTAGATCGGCGAAATCCATAAAGCGATCCCAATCATACAGGGTAACGTCATGCTGCCCCGGCCGGATATGGTAGCCGATGTCGCCCATAATGGGTTGGTTCAAACCAGGCATCTCGCTGACGGGTAGACCGGTTTTGCCCAGCAATTGATAGACCCCGCTGGCATGATAGGCCGATAAAAATTCGCCACGCGGGTCGGCCCATAGATCTTCTGCGGCACTGGCAACATAGAGTGGGCGCGGCGCAACCAGGGCTAATAACTGGTGCTGATCGACGGGCAATGCTGCTTCGCGCTGATTGTACGCTTTAAAATTAGCACAGAACCAGTGCGGAAAGCGGTCATTGATGGCGGCAACTGTTTCGCCGACACACCGCCGTGACAACGCCGCGCCGCCACAGCCCGAATCGTTCGAAATAACCAGGGCGAAGCGCTGATCCTGCGCGCCGGCCCACAAGGCGGCCTTGCCCAGCCGCGAATGGCCAAGAACGGCCACGCGCTGGGCATCAATGGCTGGGATTGTCGTCAAATAATCCATCGCCCGGCTCAGTCCCCACGCCCAGGCGCCAATCGCCCCCCATTCGTCGGGCGCGGGTTGCGTTTGCCCCGGTTGATAAAAGAGTGGCTGGACCCCGTTCTGAAACCCATCGTCAAAATCGGGATCCAAATCGCCATAATAGGCGGTGGCCAACGCATAACCACGGGCCAGGATGTGTTCGACCGGCCAACGGCTTGCCTCTGCCCCGCGTGATGCAGCGGTAGCGCGGTGATCATGAATGCCATACGCTTCGTTGTTACGCATCCATGCGGTCGAAAGCGTAATGGCGGGATCTGGGTGGATCGCATGGTTGCCGCCGAAATTTAATCCGAGGAAGAGCGGCGTCGGTTTTGGCGATCTCTGATTGGGCAGATAGAGGAGCAAGTGCAACTGAGGGCCGTCTGGTTGACGCGTAAAATGCAGGGTGATTTCCTGGCGCGTCGCTTGGCCGCCGAGCGCATTTTCATCAGTCGCCGTCACCTCGGCGTGTTCGTCGCCTGTGCGGTCGGGCATTTTGCCATACACTTCTGTTTCAAACAGGTGGAGAATTTCTGGTCGCCGCGGGTCGAACCAAGTCTGGGCATCCAATACGAACGTACCATTCGCCATTTGCAATGGGTCCGGCAAGGTATAGGCCGGCACATTGGCTTCGTCATAATTAACTTCTGGGGAGGACATGTGTTATCTACTTTCTCTAGTTTTTCTCGGCGTCGTTGCGTACAATTCTCTCTAATTGGCACAGATGATCATAGTGTAACACGGGTCGATGTAACACGAAATCGCACTTTTGGTACCAAGCCGCCTGCATTCTGCCCCAAAAAAGCACACTCGGCACACACTGCGCATTATGGTATACTGTCTACGGCTGGTTGCCAACGCCTGTTTATGATACATGGCAATGACAACCACGCGCCTCCCTGTGTAACCTATGCCCGATCAACTTAATAAATTCATGTGACAAGAGAGGAAATCGATGAAAGTTTTAATCACTGCTCCTTGGGTCAACCAGTATGCCGATGAATTGCGCGCCAGTTTTCCAAGCGTAGAGTTTATTAACGGTCAAAAACCTGAAGATGCCTTGCGCAACGCAGCCGATGCCGAGATTATCTTTGGCACTGTCACCTCGGAATTATTGGCCGCAACCGCCAAACTGCGCTGGATCGGCTTTCCTGCCGCGGGCGTCGAATGGATGCAGCATGTGCCCGCCTTGATCGAAAGTGATGTGGCCGTCACCAATGCGCGCGGTGCGCACGCCACCACCATTGCCGAACATACGATGGGTATGCTCGTCTTTTTGGCGCGCGGATTCGATGTGCTCTTCAAAGCGCAACAAGAAAAGCAATGGATCTGGCCGCCGCGGCCCAGCACCGGTCTGGTGGGGATGACGATGGGTATCATCGGTTTGGGCCAACTGGGGCGCGCGTTGGCCGTGCGCGCCCGTGCTTTTGAAATGAACATCATTGCCGTTGATGCGCATCCTGTGGCAAAACCGGATTATGTGTCCGAACTAGGCTTGCTGGACGCGCTGCCGGATCTGCTGCGCCGTTCCGATGTTGTCGTCGTGATGCCGCCGATCACGGCCGAGACACGCGACATGATCGGCCCTGAGCAATTGGCGTTGATCAAGCAGGGGGCGTATCTGCTGGTCATCTCACGCGGCGGCATTGTCCATGAGCCGACGGTGGTACAGATGCTCAAGGATGGTCACCTGGCCGGCGCTGGCTTCGATGTGACCGCGGCCGAGCCGCTGCCCGCCGACAACGAACTGTGGACCGCGCCCAACATCTTCATCACCCCACACTGTTCACCTTCATCCGAGCAGACGCGCAAAAACGTCACCGCGCTTCTCAAGGAGAATCTGACGCGTTATCTGGCTGGGGAGCCGTTGATGAATCTGGTGGATAAGAAATTGGGGTATTAACAAAAACGGGCTGGGGATTGCACGCAATCCCCAGCCCGTTTAGATAGTCTGGCTTGTCATAACAGGCGGCGATTAGACAAGCCAGTTTTCTTGCTTTAGCTGGGGAACGACGAGAAAGTCAATTCCGCCAATTTTTCTGCCGGTAGTCCACTCGCTAGGGTAATGTTGTTTGGATTCGGCCCCATGCGCTGGATTTTGGCAACGATCTCTTCGAGTGACGGAAGATCGGCAGGCATTTCCGATTCTTCGACTTCACCGTTGACCTTTTCCTCCACCAAAAGAATCACGCGTACCGGCGCGCCTTTTTGCAATTTGCGCGCGTATTCAGGCGGAATCACGACTGCTTCCGTATCAACCAAGTGGGTGGAAAATTCATAAGCCACCATTACAATCACCTCACTTTCTCAACATCCACAGGCACTGGACAGCCCTCAGCTTATGATAGCAAATCTTGCAAATCGGTTACTGGAGAACGATAGTTTGCACAGGTAATCATCGTTCTCAACAAAAGATTACCTTCGTCGATATTTACATGTCCTGCTTGGATAGCTAATACCAGAATACCCAAAGTTCCAGAAAAAACGACCTCCCAGGCTTGCGCTTGCTTTCGCGCTGCTCGATCATCGGTCAAAAATCCCCAGCCACGCTGTTTGGCAATACAAAGACAGGCTGCCTCACCCAGATGTAGACGGTTCGGGAGCGAAGGCAACAGGGACAATTCGCTCGCTGTCATTGTGACCAAATGGAGCCATCCATTGGGCGCAAATGGGCTGATTTGTTGTTCAATGCCGGTATAAAAACTGTAGCCTGCAGTAAGTCCTGCTTGAATTTCTTGATAAACTTCGATCGGTAAATAAAGCGGCCCAACCGTAGCGCGTAACACATCTAAACGTTGCGCTGAGGCAAAATTGGAAATTACTGTTACATTAACAACTTGCTTCATAAACGCATTTTTCGTAACGCTTCGACTTCTGCATGGGCTTCGGCGATTGTTTCTGGTCCTAAGCGTAAGGGTATGCCACGCTCGGCCATAATCTCCTTCATACGATCAAAACTAACCCCGGCCAGATCTGCTGCTTTTGCGAGCGAGAGATCTTCCGTGCTATAACGATGCACAGCAACATTGATCCGCACACTGGGTCGTTCCTGCCAAAGGACGCGTAATGCTTCTTGAATCGCTGTTGCGGCATCTGGATAGATACCCGCTTCGACTAAATCTTGGACCAGGATAGTCATTCTCTCTTCTCCTGTAGATATACTCGCCATGACAAACTCTTCGGCGCCAGGCTAACACCTGATTTGCCACTATTATAACCGATCCCTTCCCGCAAGTCAGGAATCTACTGTTACGAACTTAGACCGCTAACGCCAGCGCTGGCTCTTCGCGTCGGCTCCATTCGGGGGCGCTTTGGGCATTGACCTGGTTTAGATTCCAGTAGAGACCGCGTCGCGCCAGCAATTGATCGTGGTTGCCAATCTCGGCAATGCCCTTTTCCGCCAGGACGACAATTGTATCGGCATTGCGAATGGTGGAGAGGCGATGGGCAATCATGATCGTCGTGCGGCCCCGCATCAGCCGCTCCAGCGCCTGCTGAATCAGCAGTTCGGTCTCGGTATCCACCGACGAGGTCGCTTCGTCCAAAATCAGGATCGGTGCATCTTTGAGCACAGCACGCGCAATCGAGAGCCGTTGTTTCTGCCCGCCCGAAAGTTTGACGCCGCGCTCGCCGATCAGCGTGTCGTAGCCCTTGGGTAGCTTGCTGATAAATTCGTGCGCATTGGCAATCTTCGCCGCCTGGATCATCTCTTCCTCACTGGCGTCGGCGCGCCCAAAGAGGATGTTTTCGCGCGCCGTGCCGTGAAACAAAAAGACATCTTGCAGCACAATGCTAATTTGCTGGCGCAAACTGGTGAGGGTCAGATCACGCAGATCATGGCCGTCTAGGGTGATGCGGCCGTTGTCGACATCGTAGAAGCGCGGAATCAGACCGGCCAACGTGGTCTTGCCGACACCGGTGGGGCCGACCAGCGCCACCGTGGTGCGCGGCGCGATGTTCAGATTGATCTGATCCAAAACTGGCTGGCCGGGCAAATAGCTAAAGCTGACATTGTCGAAGCACAGCGCGCCTTGGGCGCGGCCGGGCAGCACGACCGCATGCTCGCCATTATCGGCCTCGATCTTTTCCTCCAGTAGTTCCGCCACGCGATCGGCGCTGGCCACCGACTCCTGGATCTTCTCCCAGGCGTCGCTCAAATGGTGCAGCGGCTGGTAGAAGAGTTCCAAATAGAGAAAGAAGCCCACCAGATCGGCGACCGAGAGCGTCTGTTGCAGAATTAAGCGTCCGCCAAAGTAGATGACGACAATCGTCCCCAGTGCTGAGGTAAACTGGATAAAGGGCTGGAAGATGGCCATCATTTTCAGCGCATGCAGCAGAGAATCTCGGTAGCTGTCGATACGCCAGCGAATGCGATGCAGTTCCTCCGTTTCACGCGTAAAGGTTTTGATCTCGCGCATGCCCGACAAATTATCGTTGAGGATGGCGTTGAGTTCACCCAGTTCCTTCTGACGCGCGCCAAAGGCAGGCCGCACATAACGGGCGTAGGTACGCAACGAAAGCAGCACCAACGGGATCGGCGCCATGCTGAGCAAGGCAAGTTGCCAGTTCATCCCAAAGAGCACAGCCATCACACCGAAGAGGGTGAGCACGTTGACGACAATATCGGGGATGGCGTGGGCGATCAGCAGCTCGAATTTATCCGAGTCGTTGACCACGCGCGACATCAGTTGGCCGGTTTGTTTGTCTTCATAAAAACGCAGTGAGAGCCGCTGCATATGTTCATAAATCAGCTTGCGCGCATCGGCCACCACGCCCCAGCCGGCGACATGCGCCATATAGCTGCGCAGAAACTGTAAGCCAGCGCGCGCAATATAGACGACCAGCGCCAACAAGGCCAGGCGGGTAATCAACGCCATCGAAATCTGTTCGCCCGTCGGATCGGTGACCGCGCCGACCATCGTCTTGATGATCCACGGGATGAGCAACTGGACGCCGACGAGCAGCAACATGCTGATAATCGTGATCAGTAAAGAACCTTTGTAATTTTTAGCATAAATCAAAAGAAATTTAATTTGTTTCATAAGGGAACGTAGACTCGACCTTTCCAAGAAGTCTATTCGGAAAATTAGTGCATGGCACAATCTTCGCAGCGCAATCGACACCACTGGCTTGCAAGTTCAACAAGCCAATTTACGTGTATTATTGTACTTCACAGTAACGTAAACAGACAACGCTCCCCAAACTTGCCGGGCGGCGGTATTCTGCACCCGCTCTTGATGGCGCAACATGTGGAATATATGCCGGTGGCGCAGCGCGGGCGGGCGGTGGCCACCTTTTATTTGGGCTTCGATTTGGGCAATGGCATCGGCGCCTGGTTGTTGGGTGTGGTCTTACAACTGTGGGGGCTCACCCCGCTTTTTGCCATCGCGGCCCTGGTCTCGGCTCTGGGCATTCTGCTCGTTGGCTACGGGGCTAGAAGGGGCGCGGCACAGACCGAATTGGTCGTTTGATCTTTTAATTTTTGTACACAGATTTCACAGATAAAAATTAGGGTAACGATTCAGGCATGAGTTTTACCCCCGGGATCGCCGCCATCCCTGGCGGCCTCCGCCGGAGGCCGCCAGGGATGGCGGCGATCCCGGGCTGAATCATTACAAATTAGGAAAACCTGCGTTTATCCGCCTTTATCTGTGTACAAAAATTAAACTCTGCGTGTTTCCTCGTTATTATGCGAGGGGCTTATTTACCTTCTCGATCAGAGCATCTCCAGCGGGGTCGGGCCGGACGGCGGCGGGAATAGACGATCCAACTCGGCTAGTTGCGCCTGCGTCAATGGATGGTCGAGCGCGGCGTGATTTTCACGCAGACGGTCGCGCTGACCGGTTTTGGGGATGACCATCACGTCGTCATTGGCCAGCAGCCAGGCCAATGCAACCTGGGCCGGCGTCCGCGCGTGGCGTTGGGCAAAATCAATTAGCTTGGGGTTGCGGACGAGTTCGGCCTGCTCAATCGGCGAATAGGCCATCGTCGGAATTGCCCGTGCTCGCTGCCAGGGTAGCAAGTCCCACTCAATGCCGCGCCGGGTCAGGTTATAAAGTACCTGGTTGGTCGCAACCGTCGCGCCGCCTGCTAGGCTAACGAGTTCTTGCATATCGGCGCGATCGAAATTGCTGACGCCCCAGTGGCGGATCTTACCCGCCTCGGCGAGGGTGGTGAAAGCTTCAACCGTCTCCGCCAGTGGCACATGTCCGTGCCAGTGGAGCAGATAGAGATCGATCCGATCTGTCTGCAAACGCTGCAAACTGTGCTCACAAGCGGCGATGGTGGCGCGGCGCGTGGCATTACTCGGCAGCACCTTGCTGACCAAAAAGACTTCATCACGCCGCCCCTGGATCGCTTCACCCACCAGCGTCTCGGCCCGGCCTGCACCATACATCTCGGCCGTATCGATCAGCGTCAGCCCCAGGTCGAGTCCCAGCCGCAGGGTTGCGATCTCCTCGGCGCGCGTCGCTGTCTTATCCCCCATATTCCATGTACCTTGTCCAAGTGCTGGTACGTGTTCACCGATTGGCAATCTAACCGTTTTCATCCGTTGCTCTCCTCATCTTTTCACTTCGGGAATTCAGCCCACCGATTAAAATCGGTGCTGTCAGCTTGGCCGCACCTCTACTCTACCTATTTTTGCGCGCCGTTGCAAATTTCCGCTGGCGGCGACTAGTGGGCTAGTTGTCTGCCCATTTAACGCTTGTTAATCCTTGGGAGTCGTGTAGGGAGGAGCACGATGAGAGCCAAGCCGCGATGATCCGCCCCTGATTTACGTTGCACGCCGGCCCATTACGCCTGATTGTGGCACCCGCACATTTTCCTTATCCGGGGCTGGATCAGCCAGAAACCGCTGCAAGGCAAAGATCAAGTAAAGCGAAATCAGAACCACGCCCATGTGGGGCAGCAGCGCGCTGGCGATAAAACTTTCCGGCAGGGCCATGATGACCATGGGGGCATTTGAGCTAGTGTGCAAAATGGCGGGACCCCCAAGCGAGTTGCCACCCCGTTCAAAGCTATAGGCCAGTGGGAAAGCCAGCAAGGCGGCTAAGACGACCGACGCCAGCCCCGCCGTCCAGCCACAGGTAAAAGATGTTGGGCTGGCCCCCACGCCCCACCCACAGAGCAGAATCTGGCGCAGCAGCATGGGAAAGCCGACAGGCGTAAACCAGGCCGCCGCGACCAGTGGGATGATCACCAGGATGGCGGCAAAATAGACCTTGACCAGCGTATTTGATTGAGTTTTCATGGATAGTGTCTCCTTGGGTGCGCGAATCTACAACGGTTGATAGCTGCAGTATAGAAATCAACCAGGTGGATGACAATCCACCTTAAATTAAATCTAAAAATTGATTTATGGGGTTTGAGG
>JBBRVA010000322.1:0-8453 GCA_038247295.1 Caldilineales bacterium
AGAAACAACAACAGATGGCAGAACGCGGTGAGGGTTTTATCACCCCGGCGCAGGGCATCAAGGTCTTCGCCTCCCTCTTGCAACAAAATCCCATCCAAGTGGGTGTCATGCCGATAACTTGGTCACGCTACATGCAATCGCAATGGGGAGCATTCTCTTTCTACACAAAATTTGTCGAGTCTGCCGAGCGAAGGCGGGCGCAAACGGAAGTTACCGTTACAGCCCAGGTCAGTATCCGTGAACAGGTAACCAATGCCGCGAGCAAAGAACGCAAAGCGCTCTTGATCCACCATGTGCAACAAGCGGTCGCACAAATTTTGGGGATGAAAGGCCTTCCGGCCCCCCAGGCCGGCTTTACCGAGCTAGGCATGGATTCGCTGATGAATATCGAGATCAGGCGCGCCTTGAGCAAAAGTTTACAATTGTCGCTACCACCCACGTTGGCCTTTGAATACCCAACCGTTGAAACAATCGCGGCCTACATCCTACAAGAACTCGCGCTCGATCTACCTGAACCGAATCAAGTAGAAGCGCATCCCATCAGCGAAACATCCAACGCAGAAATCACAACCTACCTGGCAGCAGAGCAGGGTGTAAACCTGCAAGCCGAGGATGCACTTATGGCGGAATTATTGAGACTTGAGACGATGCTTGAAGTATAAGGCTGAAAATATAGCTATGGAAAACGCAGAAAAGACAGAAACCGACGTACTGCCGCGGATTATGAAAGCGTTGACAACCGCGCGTACGCAATTAGAAACGCTTAAACAGCAAGCGCATGAACCGATTGCCATTATCGGCATGGCGTGCCGCTTTCCTGGCGCGCATAGCCCAGAAGCCTACTGGGAGCTATTAGCCAATGGGGAGGATCGGATAGCTGAAATTCCTATTCAGCGCTGGGACATGGCTGCCTATTATGATCCGGTGCCGGCGACGCCGAGTAAAAGTTATGTGCGCGCAGGGGCCTTTGTCGACGGGGTTGATCAATTTGATCCCCACTTTTTTGGCATTTCACCGCGCGAAGCCATCCTGTTGGATCCGCAACAGCGCTTGTTATTGGAAGTGACCTGGGAAGCCCTCGAACGCGCCGGCCAATCGCCAATGGCACTAAAAAATAGCCAAACGGGTGTCTTTGTCGGGGTCGGCCAAAGCGAATACACCACCTTAATGAGTGGAAGCGAACAGTTTGATACGTACAGTAGCACAGGTAATGGGGCGCTCTTTGCCGCCGGTCGGCTCTCCTATATGCTCGGCTTGCAAGGGCCGAGTTTTGCTATCGATACGGCTTGCTCGGCTTCGCTGATCGGCGTGCATCAAGCGTGTGAAAGTCTGCGCAACGGCACAAGTCAACTGGCCATCGCCGGTGGGGTACACCTTATGCTCGCCCCACAAGGTTACATCGCCATGTCCCAAATGCAAGCACTGGCGCCCGATGGTCGGTGTAAGACCTTTGATGCGGCGGCTAATGGCTTTGGCCGGGGCGAGGGCTGTGGGATCGTGATCCTAAAACGCCTCTCGGCCGCGCAGAAGGATGGCGATCCGATCTTGGCGCTCATTCGCGGCAGTGCCACCAATCACGACGGTCCCAGTAGTGGGTTAACGGTGCCCAGCGCCACCGCGCAAACGAAATTAATTCGCACTGCGCTGGCCGCCGGCCAAGTCGACGCCAACGAGGTTCTTTATGTCGAGACGCATGGCACGGGGACACCGCTGGGCGATCCGATTGAAGTCCGTGCGTTAGACGCCGTCTTTGGCCAGCGCGCCAATCCGCTGCTGATTGGCTCGACCAAAACGAACTTTGGCCATCTGGAAGAAGCGGCCGGTGTGGCGGGTCTAATCAAAGTCGTCTTGGCCATGCAGCACAATCAGATTCCGCGCCATCTGCATTGTCACAACCCCAACCCCTATATCGATTGGGATCGCGCTTCGATTCGCGTCACAACCGAACCGACGGCTTGGCCGGCCGGGCGAAAAATTGCGGGGGTCAGCTCGTTTGGGATGGGTGGTTCAAACGCGCATGTCATCCTGGAGCAGGCGCCGGAGGTTGCCGTCGCACCTAATCAGGCCGAACGTCCTTACCATTTATTAACCCTCTCGGCCAAAAGCGAACCCGCCTTACGGGATCTGGCGACGCGCTATGGCGCGTTCTTGGATAGTCAACCGCCCCTTGCGCTCGGCGATGTTTGTTACACCGCCTATACCGGCCGCAGCCACTTTGCCCACAGACTTAGTGTAACCGCCGCCTCCAGCGCCCAAATGGCCGAACGGTTGCTTGCCTATACCAACGATGCCGTAGAAATGGGTGTCAATCAGACTGAGGGTCCAAACCCGCAAATTTCGGCCAAGGTTGCCTTTCTCTTTACAGGGCAGGGTTCGCAGTATCTGAATATGGGCAGAGAACTCTACGAAACCGAGCCGGTCTTCCGCGCCGTGATCGACCGTTGTGAAGCAGTGGCGCAAGCTTGCTTGGGGCGCTCGTTGTTGGAACTGCTCTATCCCGCGTCGCCACCAGCGCACAATGATCTGATGGAATCCTCCTCCTGTCTACAAGCCGCTCTTTTTGCGATTGAATGTGCGCTGGCCGATCTATGGCAAGCCTGGGGTATCAAGCCGGATGTGGTGCTAGGGCACAGTTTGGGCGACTTTGCCGCCGCCTACACCGCCGGTGTCCTCGGCTTGGAAGAGGGGCTGCGTTTGGTCAGCGAGCGTGGACGACTGATGGAAGCGGCGCGCGGCAGTATGCTGGCAGTCATCGCTGGCGAAGCCGAAATATTACCTTTTCTGAAAGATGTGAGCGATGTCACCATCGGCGTGATCAACGGCGCGCAAAGTCTGGTCATATCGGGGGGGCATAGCAGTGTGGCCGCGGTGGCAGAACAATTGCAACAGGCCGGTTTCAAGACGCGGCTACTAGCCATCCCGGTGGCGACGCATTCGCCGCTGCTCGATCCGATCTTGGACGATTTTGAGGCTATCGTGCGCACCGTAACGCTGGCGGTGCCTAAATGTGCGGTCGTCTCCAGCATGACCGGCAGTTTGGTCACCAGCGAATTGACCGACCCCACCTATTGGCGTCGCCAACTGCGCAACACCGTGCGCTTTGCTGATGGCATTCAGACCTTGCGGCAACAGGACACAACTATTTTCCTGGAGATTGGCCCTAAACCCACCCTCATTGGCCTTGCCGGCCAAATCCTTGATGAGATGGCTGCGGGCCAGCAGGATGACTTAACAGCTTCTCCCCCGGCCCTAATGCTGCCCAGCCTGCGCGACGGCTACAGTGACTGGCAGCAGATGTTGGAAAGTCTGGGCGCACTCTATGTTCATGGCGTCAACATTGACTGGGTTGCGTTTGATCAAGCCTATCAACGCCACAAGGTGGTGTTACCCACCTACCCATTCCAACGGCAACGTTATTGGGTTGAGTCAAAAGCTGCTGCTGGTGATTGGTTAGCAAGCGCCGATGCCAATCTGCTGGAGACATTGATCCAACGCATCAGTGCTACCTTGAACCTGACCGAAGCTGATAGAATGCGGGTTATTCAGGTAGTGGCGTCACTACATGCAGAACAACAAATCCAGAAGATTGTAGAATATCCGCTGGAAACGGCCAAACCAACGCTTATCCAAGAATTAACTGACCTAGTTGGGGAGAAACGCCTAGATCATCTACGTCGCCATTTGCAACAAACCATCGGTCAGATCCTAAAATTAGCTGAATTACCCAATCGGACAGCCCGCTTTATCGAACTGGGGATGGATTCGTTAATGGCACTCGAATTGCGGCGAGGTGTAGAGCGCCTGGTAAAAATTTCCTTGCCCACTACCCTGATCTTTGAATACAACACCGTGGACGCGCTCGCGACCTATCTTCTCACAGATGTATTGCAACTGGCAGAGACGTCTGTGAATAATGTTGTAAGTACAGATCAGCTAGTCTGTCCAATCGATGAATCGGTCGCGATTATTCATAGAGGGTATAGCAGTACGCCGTCTACGCTGGTCCCCATTCAACCCTATGGCTCACAGCCACCGTTATTTATGGTCTCTGGGGTTCTCGGCTCGGCGTTCGATTTTATGCAGCTGGCGCAACACCTGGACGCGGAACAACCTTTCTATGGCTTACGTTCATTTGGGCTGGCGGAAGGGGAAGAAGCATATACGGCCATCACAGAAATTGCCGCGCAACATATCCAGTCAATGCAACGCATTCAGCCCCAAGGCCCCTACCGGTTAGGCGGCTATTCTTTTGGTGGTCATGTAGCCTTTGAGATTGCCCAGCAACTTCAAGCGCAAGCTCATTGCGTCTCCAAGCTACTGATTATTGATGCGGATGCACCAATAATCAATCAGAAATCAAAGTTATTGCCGGTTCGTGATGAACTAAGTTTTGTCTATCAGTTCAGCCAAATTATACGGCATAGTGTGCCGCAAGGCTTACCTTCATGCATAGAGGTACATCAAGCGATGCAGCCTGACGATCACTTAATTGCTTTGACAGCACAATTAAACCAAGCTGGCTTGGCTTGGACACTAACTGACATGCAAAAAATGTTCTACGTTTTCAAGAAAAATATGCTGAGTATGCTTAATTACATCCCCAAAATGCGCAACAAAATCCCAGTAACACTTTTTAAAGCGCAAGAAACGGGGAGCTTAGAAATTCTTCCAGGAGGGTCAGAAACACAAAGTGATCCAACTTGGGGATGGGAGGCGATTTCGGCCCCTTTCCTAGAAGTTCAGCTTGTTCCGGGCAATCATTTCTCTATGCTGAACGCACCCCATATTCAGGTCTTGACGGAACGACTGCGCATATCTTTAGAGCAAATACAGAAAGAGTAGGGTTATAATCATGCACAAAGAACAATTGATCGGCACATGGCAGCTTATCTCATGCAAAAATCAAACCGAGGATGGCCTGATCAAACATTCATTTGGTCCTGACCCACTCGGTCTATTAATGTACGATGCCCTTGGCAACATGTCTGCGCAACTCATGCGTGCCCATCGTCCTCGCTTTAGATCAGATGATTTTTTGGAAGGTACACCAGAAGAAATTCAATCGGCCTTTAACGAAATGGTGTGCTATTTTGGCATGTATAAGGTGGATGAAGAGAATGAATCCGTTATCCATTATGTGAAAGGCGCTTCTATTCCCAACTTGGAGGGCCAACAATTGCGACGTTCTTTTAAGTTTGAGAGAGATTGTCTGATTCTTAGTGTTCCACCAATGAAATTAGGTAAGCAAATTGTGACAGAAATACTTGTTTGGCAGCGATTAGCTTAAAAATAATCTATAGTAAAACAGGTAGAAACCAAGAACTTTGTGTGTAGGGGTGGCCGAGGCGCTGCCCCTACGCTGTAAATTCTATTTTTCAAACTGATTTCACTATAAAGACATACCGTTGATCATCAAATGTTATTCAGATTCACCGAGGTATCTTCTATGGCTTTACTCGAACTAGCTCTTGTCGGTGGCGCAGCCTATGCTGGCCTCCAAACCTATCGCCAGCGTGGCAAAAAAGGCTCTCTGCTGGAGATCTTAAGCACAAAAACAGCAGAACAAACCGCGAACATCCAAACTGCCCTGACCAAGCTAGATGTGCACTATCAATCGTTTATACAAACCAAGCTTGATCCTTTGTTGGGTGGGGAAGCCCGCCACCAACAAATGGATCTGCTGGCTTCTGATACAAAGCTGCAAGTCAATGATATTTTAACCAACACCGACGATGCGGAGATCAATCGCTATCTGGGCTTGTCGGTGTCCCTGATGGGCGTCGCAACCCTGAGCACGCTGCTCTTTCCGCCCTTGTTGTTGTTGACGACCGCGGGCGCTATCTACCTGACCTGGCCCGTATATAAAGCCGCGTACCAATCCATCCGCCAAGAAAAGCGCGTAAAAACCGAGCTGATTGTGGCGCTTTATATGAGCGGGATGTGGTTGAATGGCTATTTTGTCTTTGGCGCTTTTGTCTGCGCCCTCTTTTTTCTGGGGACGAAAGTGCTTTTTCAGATGGAAGGTCGTTCGCGCAAGGGCATTACCGACATCTTTGGTCAGCAGCCGCGTTTTGCCTGGCGCATTGTGGATGGTGTAGAAGTGCAAACCGCCGTGGCCGAACTACAAGCCGGCGATGTAATTGTGGTCAACGCCGGTGAGCCGATTCCCGTCGATGGTGTGATCACTCACGGCACAGCTTCGATTGATCAACATATGCTCACGGGTGAAGCGCAACCAGCCGAAAAGAGCATTGGCGATCCGGTCTTTGCTGCCACACTGATGTTAACCGGCCGTGTGCAGATCCAGGTGGAAAAAGCCGGCGCAGAGACGGCCGCCGCGCAGATCGGTGAAATTCTCGCCCAAACGGCCAACTATCAGACCGAATTGGAATCAAGGGGCTTACAGCTAGCCGACCAGGGCGCCTTGCCCAATCTTCTGCTCGGCCTGCTGGCGATCCCTTTGCGCGGCTTTGTCGGCGCCACCGCGGTGCTCGGCGCCGGTTTTGGCTTTAATCTGCGCACCTGCTCGATGTTAGGCACGCTCAACTACCTACAGATTGCCGCCCGCAATACAATTCTGATCAAAGATGGCCGCGCTCTGGAACGACTACGCCAGGTCGATACCTTTGTCTTTGACAAGACCGGCACGCTGACCCTAGAGCAACCCACGGTCGCCCAATTGCATTGCTGCCAGGAGGGGTTGAGCGAGGAGGAGCTCCTCACCTATGCGGCCGCCGCCGAATATCGGCAACCGCACCCGATTGCCAAGGCTATTCTAAGCGCCGCGGCCGAACGTAACCTAGCGCTCCCCGAAATCGATGCCGCCAGCTATGAAGTTGGTTATGGGATCAAGGTAACCGTTGGCGGTCAGTTGATTCGGGTCGGCAGCGACCGCTTTATGGCGTTGGAAGCGATTGTTATCCCTGAATCGATACAAGCCGTGCAGGCCATCTGTCGCCAAAAAGGGCGCGCCTTGGTTATGGTCGCACGCGACAACCAATTGCTGGGGGCGTTAGAACTGCATGCCACGCTGCGCCCGGAAGTAGAAACGGTGCTCAGCGATCTGCGCCAACGCGGTCTGGCGCTGGCGATTATTTCCGGCGATCAAGAGGAGCCAACGCGTGACTTGGCCCATGCGCTGGGGATTGAGACCTATTTCGCCAATACCCTGCCGGAAAACAAGGCAACCCTGATTGAGCAATTGCAAAGCGAAGGGCGCGTCGTCTGTTTCATCGGTGATGGTATCAACGATGCGATTGCGTTAAAAAAAGCCGATGTCTCGATCTCGCTGCGTGGCGCCACCACCATTGCGACCGATACCGCCCAGATTGTCTTGATGGATCAGAGCTTGGCCAAACTAGGAGACTTGCTGGATCTGGCAAAAAATTTCGACAAGACGATAAAGCAAGGTTTTTGGACGACCATGATCCCTGGTGTTATCTGTATTGGGGGTGTCTTTTTTCTCCATTTTGGCATTGTTGCGGCCGAGATCTTATTCCAACTAGGTTTCTTTAGCGGCTTAGGCGTTGCCATGCTGCCCTTGCTGAATGAAAAACGCCAGCAGCAGGAGATAGCGGCATCTGAGCTTCACTAACTATCGTTCAATCATTCATTGAGGAGACTGCAATGGACAATCAACCGTTTTCCCAATTTACCGTTAGTCGTCGCCGCTTTTTACATCTGACGGGTGGAACAACCCTGTTATTGACGCTGAACGCTTGCGCACCTAGCCTTCAGTCACCGCCTGCCGTCTCACCAGCCACAGCACCCCAAACAGGCCAGCCCCAACGCGGTGGTGTGTTGCGTTTCGCCTCCGCCGATGCACCGGTCAATCTCGACCCGGCCCGCTATAGCAATGGGGCCGATATCTACCTGGCGGCCACCGTTTATGAAGGGTTGGTGGCAATCGATACAAGTGACCCAACCTTCCCAATCGTACCGCGTTTGGCCGAATCATGGGCGGTTTCCGACGATGGGAAAGTGTGGACCTTTCATCTACGGCCAGGGGTGAAGTTCCACCACGGTACACCCTTCACCGCGCAAGATGTGCTCTACACGTTTGCCAGAATCCAAGATCCAGGGCTGGCCGCCACTGGTCTGACCCGCATCGCCTATGTCGAAAAGGTCGAAGCCGTCGATGATCATACAGTGCGCTTCCATCTCAACAGCCCCGTGGTGACTTTTTTGAGCACAGTCGGTGATGCACTGGCGGCGCTTGCCATCGTCCCACATGACCGCACGACCGCTGAACTGGCGCAAACACCCAGTGGCACAGGCCCTTTTCAACTGACTGACTATACACCGGGTGAACGCGCCATCTTCAAACGCAACGAGGATTATTGGGCAGCGGATTTGCCTTATTTAGATGAAGTGCAGCATCTGTATATGAGTGACAGTACAACACAAATTGCGGCCTTGACCAGTGGCACACTGGATGCAATGTCGTTGAGCAG
>JBBRVA010000323.1:0-8449 GCA_038247295.1 Caldilineales bacterium
CTGGTGCCAGGTTCGATGGGCACGGCCAGCTACGTGCTGGCTGGCACCAACGACGCCATGTTGCAAACCTTTGGCTCTTCCTGCCACGGCGCAGGGCGCATGATGAGCCGCACGGCAGCGCGCAAAGAAGTAAGCGGTGAGCAGTTGAAACAGCAGCTAAACAAACAAGGCATCCGCATCCGATCTGGTAGTTTGCGCGGTCTAGCGGAAGAAGCACCCAGTGCCTACAAAGATGTCGAAGCCGTGATCGAGACCGTCGAAGGGGCAGGGATCGCCGTTCCCGTCGCACGCTTAGAGCCGCTGGCGGTGATCAAAGGCTAACTGTACACTAATTCTACCTTCGCTCAGCAGCCGAAAGTGTGCAAACACAATATTTTGCTAACTGTCAAAACATCGGTTTGCACACTTTTCACAGATGAGCCTCTACCTTATGCTGCGTCGAACGTTGAGATACAGCCATGAACTGGAGTTCAGATTAATGCTGAAAACCAAACAAGTTGTACAATACAACCATTAGAATCGTACGTAGGCACGCTCTTAATCCATGCAAACATAAACCGAGGTGTAGCGTGCCCATTTTTTTTCGTCATAAAGGCTATGCATTTTTCTTTGTTATGTTCGACCTGAGTGAGCCAGTCCATGTGCATGTACGCCATGGGCGTAAAGAGGCAAAATACTGGGTGAAGTCGCTGAGTTTAGCCTGGAATCGTGGCTATCGACCGCATGAGCTAAACGAAATCGAGCGCTTGATCGGAAGAGAAGCGCACTTTAATTCTGTTCAACTGGCAGGAGGAATTGAGTAAAAGATGAATACCGTTCATGTGAGGGTGGATGTCCATCACGATAATCATAACCATACGGATGACAGTCATGCCGTCATGGTCCCCGTTGTTGTGCCAGACTTGGCAGCGGTTCATGGGTTGGCTGACCGCCTCCATACTGAAGGGCGTGAATATAGTGGCATAGTATGGGGCTGGCCGGTGCAATATGATCCTGAATTACGTGAAGAGGCAGCCGAATTCCAGATTCCCGATGGCGAGGGCGGTTATAGGACAGAGATTCGCCCGTTCTGGAGTCCGGCCAGTTTTACGATTGGCGAAAACGGCGTTTGGTTCTACTCGCTACTCTGGGAATATGGCTCTGATCAAGCACCCGTCGAATTTTTGGATGATCAGAATGTTCTGGTGCAGGTAGAACATCATCTCGAAGAGCATTCTATGTCATAGTCAAGAAGATGCAAAGAATACCCGCCAACGAACGCGCCAGTAAAAAATCGATATCGTGACATCGCAATATCAGCACACGTTCCCGCGTAGAAATACAAAGGCTTGACAAAATGATCCAGCCCAATCATCAACTTTCTCCAGATCGCTACTTTGATCCCGACCCAACCGTGCGCCGCATTGCGCGCGAACTATACGAAACCGTGGCGACACTGCCACTGGTCTGTCCGCACGGTCACGTCGACCCGCGCTTGCTGGCCGATGAAGACGCCACGCTGGGCTCGCCGGCGGATCTGTTTATCTTGCCCGACCATTATGTGTTGCGGATGCTCTATTCGCAGGGGATTGCGATGGAAGCCATGGGCATCGCACCACTGGATGGCGGCGCCGCCGAAACTGATCATCGCAAAATCTGGCAACTGTTCGCCGATCACTTCTACCTTTTCCGTGCCACACCGACCGGATTGTGGATCAATGACGAGTTACAGACCATCTTTGGCCTAACAGAACCGCTGAATGGCAAAACAGCCCAGCCAATTTATGACCAAATTGCCGATCGCTTAGCCGCGCCCGAATTTCGTCCCCGGCGTTTATTCGAGCAATTCAACGTCGAGGTGCTCTGCACCACGGATGCCGCCACCGACACCCTGGCGCATCACCAGGCGATCCGCGCTTCGGGCTGGGATGGCAACATCTTGCCCACCTTTCGGCCCGACAATTTGATCAATTTAGACAGTGCAAACTGGGCACAAAACATTGCCACCTTGGGCGACGTAAGCGGCATTGATGTCCACAATTATGTCAGCTTTGTTCAGGCATTGGAGCAGCGGCGCGCCTTCTTCAAACAGATGGGCGCGGTTGCCACCGACCACGGCGCGCAGACACCCTACACCGGTGAACTTGCCCCCCAAGCCGCCGAAACCATCTTCCAACAGGCACTGAGCGGTGCGATAAGCGCCGACGATGCGGCGCGCTTTACCGGCCATATGTTGATCGAAATGGCGCGCATGAGCATTGAAGATGGGTTGGTGATGCAGTTGCACCCCGGTTCGCTGCGCAACCACAACGCGCGCTTTATCACCCGCTTCGGGCGTGATCGAGGGGACGATATTCCTGTCCAGACCGAATACACGCGTAATCTGCAACCGCTACTCAACAAGTATGGCAACGATCCACGGCTGACGTTGATCCTCTTTACGCTGGACGAAACAACTTACAGCCGCGAGCTTGCGCCGCTAGCCGGCCACTACCCTAGCCTGAAACTAGGGCCGCCCTGGTGGTTTTTTGATAGCTATAATGGCATGCAACGCTTTTTTGAAGGGGTGATGGAGACGGCTGGGCTCTACAATACCGCCGGGTTTAACGACGACACACGCGCCTTCGCCTCGATTCCGGCGCGGCATGATCTGTGGCGGCGTGCCAGTGCAAACTGGTTGGCCGGCCTGGTGGCGCGGCACATTGTACGTGCGGAAGAAGCCGGGGAGATGATCCTCGACCTGGCCTACCGATTACCCAAGCGCGCGTATCGGCTGGAGTAAGGCAACCTGTACACCGATTTTTCAAATCGGCGGATACCGATTTGAAAAATCGGTGTACATTAAACGGAAGCTGCTCCCCTCAAACGCGCCAGCTCTTCACGCAGGCGCGCCACTTCAGTAGCAGCCGCTGCGGCGCGTGCTCGTTCGGCCTCGGCGCGCTGATATTCTGTTTCGGCACGTTCGCGTTCAGATTCAGCGCGCTGGTACTCAACTTCGGCGTGTTCTTGCGCAGCTTCGGCTTTGGTAAGGAGCAGATGACCGGCGGCGTCAAACAGACGTAGCCAAGTCGCATGTTCGCGATGATAGACGCCTTCCCACAAGCCGAGATAGCCATCTAATTCTTGGCTCCACATCCAACCGCGTTTATCCAGCTTTAAGCGCGTATAGGTGGTTGGATTTAGACGCCAACCCAACAATTGGCGCGCGTCCGGATCGTAGCAGAAGTATTCTGGTGTGCGAAAAGTGCGCGCGTAGAGCGTTCTTTTATTGCCCAAGTCTTCGTCCAGCGTGGAAGGCGACATTAACTCTATGATCACGTCTGGCAGGCGTCCATTCTCTTCCCAAGCCACCCACTTATCGCGTAGATAACTGCCGTCCACGCCTTTGACAACGAAGAAGTCTGGACCTTTGTAATCACGATTGCGCACCTGCTGCAAACTGTAATAAACAAACATACTGCCGCCAATATAGAAGTCTTGGCGGTCGAACCAATGCTGGCCGACGATGTCATCCAGCAAATTGATCTGCAAACGATGCCAATTAGATTCCAAAGGTTCACCATCCGCGGAGGGCAGGTCAATGTTAGGAATATCTGGAATTTCATACCGTTGGATCACTTCAATAAATTGGCTCACGATCTCTTCTCCCCTGGGAAACTTGGCAGTGTGCGCGTCATTATTGTAGCATTGAGCCATCATTTTGTATAGAGTAAGCACACCACAGAGATGCATCCCAGATTATGAGTGGATATGGCGCGGGGATGAATCCCGCAGCTGACAATTTTAATTGTGGCAAGCGTTAGGATACACCGAACACATGTCAGCGCTGCGCCGCAACTGTCTCCACCTCCAGTTGGAGCGCGTAGCCCAGCGCCGACTTTACGGTCAACCGGGTGCATCTTGGCGTGCCGGCTTCGACTTGCAGAATTTCCACTCGCGGATAAACTGGCCACTATGCGGGATAGGTGGCCGGATCGGCGATGTGCTGAAAGACTTGCTCAATCGGCGACTTGATCAACCAGTGATCAACAAAGGTATAGCGAGCCATGATCTCTCCTCCGTTTGTAAAAATTGACGTATCAGATGCTTGATTGGAGTATAAATCGTGCCAGTGATCAACTTCTAGACCAAAAACTGCTCACTTTATGGGCCAAACAGAAGCTTGTACGCTGCGGTGGCAATTAAGCCCAAACAGTAGGCTGTGCTGTAATAGATGAGCAGCGGTTGCCGGCCATAGCCAGAGCAACCCAATCGCCAACAGGGCGAGCAACGCCACCACATATAAATCTAATCCGATCTGCTCAAAAGCCAGGTTGGCAAAGACACCTAGCCCAATGAAAAGACCATTGATGATCAACAATCCAACATCGCCACGCGCCAGGGATGTGCGCCACGGGAAGAGCACTTGGAGAACCATCAACACGGCATTGGTCAGGACAAAGCCGGTAAAGAAGAGCCAGTGCGAAAACCCGTCATCGTTAAAGATCACAATGCGGCACAGATCAGTGGTCGGATCGGTGGCGCAAAAACGGCCGTGGAGATAATTGGTAATTTCATGATCACCATAGCTGGTGCCGGTCAAGTACACACCAAGGATAAAGATAACGCCTAGCGTGCGATGCCATAAACCTTGATACGCCGGGCTTGAATAAGCTAAATGCTGCTTAAGCAGATAAAAAGCGGTCAGACTGATCAGTGGCAGGATCAACATGTTGTTTAGATCCACCCAGCGCAGAAACTGATTCGGGGCGACATAGCCCAGTGTAAGCGTGCTCAACCGGTTGATCGAAAGCAGAATAATGACTAGCGTTTGTACCGTGAGCAAGATGTGGGTCCAACGCAGATCAGCAGGGTTTTGCATTGCATTGGCCTCAGTCGTGGTTATATGAACGGTCATCGATCATTCCTTGTAGTTTTAACTACAATGGCACAGCTAAAGATTGATTTTTATCTGTGTCACCTGTTAATAGATGTATTGATAGACCAGCGAAAAATAAGTTGCGAACATGTGCACACTACGACCGGTGATGTGAGTATAGGCCGGGCCGCTGCTCACCCAACAGGTCGAAAAGTGTTCATCTTCTGTTCATATTTTACGGCACAGTTGAGGGCCGCATTTGAGTTTGGGGGTAGCAGTTTACGACTATTATTGGTCTGATGTATAATAAAAGTATAAAGAATCAGCACAGGAAAGGCTAACCTACAATTAACATTGAGCACGTTGTTTGTCCCGAGGATATCGAAGACAAACTAGCAGCGAAACATAAAGTGATGGTAGGGAAGTACGTCAGGTATTGCTTGGTCTGCCGCGCATTCGCTTCGCCGAAATCGGGAATATACCGGGCGACGATGTCTATGTGGCATTTGGACAGACCTATGGTGGGTGCTACCTCGCTGTTTTCTTTGTTTATAAACGCAATACAGCGACGGCGATCATCATTAGCGCGCGTGAGATGGCACCGCCAGAACGGAGACAATATGGCAGAAAATAGCCTGAGTAGCATTTCACAAGCCGATTCGTTGGCAAAGATGGGTGAATTTTGGGACACGCATGACTTCACCCAATTCGATACAGATGCGCCTGATGTTGAATTCACAATTTCTAGTGCAGTATCCATCGAACCAGACTTATTGGCAGCAGTGGAGAAACAGGCCCGCTTACGTGGCATCGGCGTAGAGACGCTGGTGAATCTTTGGCTTCATGAGAAGTTAACTGAGCAAGCACAACTTGTTACTGCCTAAGCACAAACGCATGAACGAAGAAAATGCCCTACTGGACAAAAGGTAGCTAGTACACTTGGGCGTAAGTAAGACAGTGAATCAGTAGGACAGTAGAACAGTGTTTGTACTGTCTCACTGTCCTACTGATTCACTACTGATTCACCGGAGAATAGTATGGTTATTTCCGCCCAAGTGTACTAGAAATATGAAAACTATAGATGCGCTTAGCCAACCTAATATTGATAATCATGTGGCAATAGGCGCAGGAGTAACCATTGTCGCGGCATGGCAAGCAGCCGCCAATCAGCAAGACATTGAGCGTCTGATCGAATTGTCAGATCCAAACATCGAGTTGATTGGCCCACGCGGGGCCGCTTATGGGCATCAGATATTGCGCGATTGGATGGGCCGGGCTAGGTTAACCATGGAAACGCGACAAGTTTTCGCCCGCGAACCAGTAGTTGTTGTGGCCCAGCATGGGGTGTGGCGTGCCGTGGACACAGGAGCAGTCAACGGGGAAGCAAACCTTGCCTCACAGTTTCGCGTCGAAGACGGGCGAGTGGTCCAGTTTACTCGCGATGATGATCTGGCGATTGCGTTGAAAAAAGCGGGGCTTACCGATGCGGATGAGGTGAGAAGCGGCGAATAAATTCGCTGCAACTCGGACAAAACCCACCGACATGGGTTATACCCGCCACGCGGTAGGTTTTGTCCGAGTCGTGCGTGATTTTAATTACGGCTCAAACTATTTTCGTCGTTGCGCCACAGTGCGCAGCAGCAGATAGAGCAAGAAGCCCAACGGACCCATCATCAGGATGAAAAAGAGACAGGGTGAAGCGATCCATGCGCTGATCTGTCGCTCACGGCTGTCTAGATAGGCCCAACGGCCGACAAAAAGATCGAAGGCCAGGAAGTGGATCCAGCCGACGGCGACGCCGGCGGGGCTGCCGAGCAGTTCGGCCAGTCCGGCAATCGTCGGGTTCATCAAGTCGGCGGCAATCCCACCGCCGAGCATCTGGGGCACAATCAGTATGCTATAGGCCAGCGCCAGGGGGACGATTATCCACAATGTGGCCATGATTCGTTTGGTCCACGACCAATGGGGCAAGAAGATCATCAGCAGCCAGAACGGCAAGATGTAGAGATTGGCGAGTTGAAATAAAATTTCGGTCATCAGTTGATCCTCAAGTGGTGATTGCTAATTTTATCTTTGTCGGGAAACGGGATTAGGGAAATGGGATTAAACTGTTTCCCATATCCCGACTCCCAACCTTAATAAACCGAACTATTTATCGATTGCGCCCTTCACCATGATCAGCGCAGTGGGGATGGCTACTACGGCCAACAATCCAGCAAAGGCGGCCAACGTCAGGCTGTCCGGGGCAATAATTGATTGGCCACGCAGCGCCTGCCAGGTGAGCAACGCCAGCAAGCCAAAATAGCCGAGCCCAGCCGTCCCCAACAAGGCCAGCCGCTGCCCTTCGCCCCACCGTAAAGCCACGTTGCGCCGTCGCAGCCACCAACCGATCAACGGAATTGCCTGTAAGGCATGCAACCCGACAAAATGGGCAATGCGCAAATCGCCGCCGACGGTGCTCCAGCCCACAAGCGGGAGACCAGGGCCGCCATCTTCGACCCCCACACTGTGGGCGCCAAAGGCAGCGGGCGCACGGCCAGTCGCGATCGTCGCCGCTTGCGCCGCCGACGGCGTCGATGTCATCAAGATCGCCACCAACATGCCCGCCACCGTGATCAGCAGGGCCAGGCGCAGCGACCAGGCCAGGATCGGATCGGCCATTTTCTGGAACACCAGGCGGATGGCAACCAGCAGATTCAAGAAGACAAGTGTAAAAATCAACAGCCCCATTGTTGAAAAGATGGCTCCATCCAGCGGCGTACCGATGTTGAAATGGCTGGTCGTGCCGCGCACCACTTGGATGATGATCAAGATATTTTCAACCATCAGCGCCACGCCGACAAACCAGGCGACAAATTGGACAAAGCGCCGCCAGCCCTGCACGTAGGTCAAGAGCCAAGTCAAGGTAAAAGTGTAGATCGCGCTGGAAACCAAAAACTTAAATGGCTTGATCCAGCCATTGACGCCTGTAATCGTCACCGGGGCGAGCCACATCGCCAGCAAAACGGCAGGAATGAGCGCCATGGTTAACACGCTGCCCAACGTAATCGTACGGTTGAAGCGCCAAGCCTGGTGTAGCAAACCACCCAGGTTTGTGCCTCGATTGGACTGCGCTTGGTTTGCGTTGGCAGAAAGTGAATGAACCGACATGGTTAAATCTCCTTTGAAAATAACATGGACTTAAACGAGTTGTATACTCTGTCTGGTTAACTAAGAACTAGATATGAACTATAAACTATTTCTGAACAATGTTCGGTTGAGTATAAAATTTTCGGGTGAGCTTGGCTCACCCGAGCTTTACCCGATAAGTTAATGAAGTGACTAGAGCGACTGCATACCTATGTGTGAGCAACGCACCGTCATGCGGATTTGCTCGACCGGCAAAGGCATACGGTTTAACAATGTGATCTGCAACATGGCGATGCCATGCACCAACGACCAAGCTGCATGCGCCATTTCGAACAACCCATAGTCAGGCCGTTCGTGAAAGAAACCGGCTTGTACACAACGATCAACACCGCGCAGCAAAATGCCAAAGGCATCATCGGATTGCAAAGCTTCTGCAGAGTGCGGTCTGGTTTCTTGAAAGTACTCGGCATAGGCTAGTGGCGC
>JBBRVA010000324.1:0-8445 GCA_038247295.1 Caldilineales bacterium
ACAGCCTGGTCGATCTTGTTGGTCAGATCGGTGTAGACTGCCGCACAATTGGCCGGTGTTAACACACCATCTGATGCAACCACATGTTTGTAGATGCGGTCGGCAAACAGTTGACGGAATTCGGCGTTGGTGATCAAACGTTGGAACATAAAACCAGGTGATCCTGGGTAATTGAGAAAATCATTCGGCTTATACCAGAGCTGGATGACTTTGTTGAGACCGCTGTCATCATCCCAGGTCATCCATTTAAAGCGCGTGTCCGACCCGGTGCGCTTGCGATAGGCGTTGTAGTTGTGGTTGGGCCAATCCGTTTTGCCGATGTAATGCGTATGCAACAGATAGTCGGCAAAATTCTCCATATCCATCAACGTTGCGGCAGCCTGGTATTTTTGATTCGTCAGATCGCCTGTGCCACCCAACTCCGCGAGCAGTTGGTTGTAAGCTGTCATGTCGCCGGCCGACGCATAGGGAACATCGCCCAAATCTTCTTCGGAGACGATATAGTCGTAGTCGGTCTCTAAGCCGCCGAGGTAGGCTTGCAACATCTTCTCGTCCAGGCGTTCGGTGACAATATAGAGGCCCCAGTAAAGACCATTGATGTAGAGATGGACATAGTTGCCGCGCGCCGTCAGGTGCCCCATCTGAATCCAGGTGCGGCGCGACCATTCATCGTTGGCATAGTCTGCCTCGCGCCGTTGATCGCGATCATGGTAGCTCCAAGTGCGGTTGCCACCGTTGCGCAGCAGAATTTGGTCAAACTTGGCCACAGGGTCACCAAAGTCGAAGAGCGCAAAATCGAGTTTGCCAGCGCCATATTGTTTTTTGAACGAGATACGGAACGTGTGTTTGGGGGTATTCTTGGGACGGCGGCTGGCCTGACCATGCATGCGGGCGCCAGCCATTTCACCAAAGCCGGGGGTGCCATCCGGGTTGATCCATTCAATCGAAACCGGGCGTTCCCAACCCTTGGCCAACGGATCTGGGCGCGAACCGGGGTCACCATTCTTCTCGTTCGGGTTGTAATAGATGCCGGAATTGGGATCAAACAGATTGGGCAGATCGGTTACCAACGAAATGGTCGGGATCGAAACCAGCATATCTTCGATCTTATTCGTATAGTTGGCGTGGTTAATGATATCCGGATCCATCTCATAGTCGGCCGGGTAAGGGCCATATGTATCTGTGTTAGCGGCAAAAGTGCTCGGCCAGCCCGGCGGCGGGGTATTCGTCTGGTTGCGCACCGTGTTAACAAAGATATAGGTGTGCGTCTCGACTGGTGAGGTATCACTGCCGGCATAGACCAGGGCGCGCACTGCGGTAGTCGCCGCAATGGTAATCGGCCCGCTGTAAACCGTACCATAGTTATTGGTCGGCGTTGTCCCATCTGTGGTATAGCGAATGGTGCCACCCGCAACCAACGTGCTGAGCGTCAACTGGAAGGGCGCTCCATCTTTAATAAGACTGCGTTGCTTGCTAAAAGTGGGGGGGAACAGAACAACGGCCGCTGCTTCGGCTTGCGCCACGCCGGGCGGCAATACCATAGAAAGGATTACGAGCATTAGCAAGCTCGCGGTGCCTACCCGTTGCTTGAAGGCACGGTAGGGTAAGCGTAGTTTGTGTCTAAGTGATTGGATAGACATTAGTTTCCTCTGGGTTGAATTTTCTGATACAGTCATTAGAATGAATAGCATACGTAGACTAGGCTGTGGCGATTAAATGAATATGCTGAATAAATATGCACCTCCTTGATTACTCACTCATGTTACGCACCTGGGAGCGCCGCCATCTCTGGCGGCTGCCGGCAGGATGCCGGCGTTCCCAGGAGAGACTGCGTAACATGAGTTACTCATTAACAATCACTCATTAACATCGATGAGGAATGACGGTCTGTTTCTTGAACACCTTCGCTCCGGTTAGAATATTGCCGAGTTAAGATATTCCACAGATCAACCCCCTTTTACATGGATAAGGAGTTACGCACTTCGATATCCTTCTATCGATTGGTTTTACCTTGTTAAACCAAGAGTCAAGAAGATTACTGGGCAAGGAACCAAAATAGACAGATGGATTCCTCCTATTGCTAGCAAGGCAATAGAACCCGACTTTTGGGATAACACAAGGGATTAGGCCACTGCGTAACTCTTGTTATCATAATGTTAATATATTAAACAACTTTTTATGACTTTTCATCACCCTACCCTTACAACTCACTGACAGATATGTAATGGAATGTCCTAAGTCAAACTTATCTTGCCTGGGACCAATCAAAAATCCCAGCCCATCGTTTCGATGGGCTGGGATTTTTGATTGGTCGGGGTGTCAATGAAAACTAGGAAAGGGTTTAGTTTACGTGTATTTTGTTCTCAATCTGCCGCTCAGCCAGTTGCGCGCCTTCGAGTAACAGCGTTTGCACCGCTTCATCTGTGCGCCCTTCGGCGTAGATGCGCAACAAAGGCTCCGTGCCGCTGGGCCGAATGAGCAACCAACTGTTGTCGCGCAGAATAAATTTGACCCCATCGCGGTTGTTAATATTCGTAATCGCTTGACCGGCTAACAACGCAGGCGCAGATGCGATTAACCCAGCAAGCAAGGCGTTCTTGTCGAAGGGGCGCATTGGCTGATCGCGGCGCGCATAACAGAAGCGGCCAACATCGGGCGCCGCCATCAACTCATCGAGGAGGGTGACTAAGGACTTACCGCGGGTTGCCACCAGCTCGACCAAAAGCAGCCCCATCAGCACACCGTCGCCTTCCGGAATGTGGCCCAGCATGCTAATGCCGCCACTCTCTTCACCACCAATCAAAACCACTTCGCTCATCATCAAATCGCTAATGTGATTAAAACCAACCGGCGTCTCGTGGATGGGTAAATCATAGCGTTCCGCCAGGCGGTTAAGCATCTGCGTAGTGCTCACCGTTTTTACCACACTGCCGCGCAGGCCCCGATCGTGCACCAAGTGCTCTAAGAGCAGCGCCATCACACAATGCGGGTCAATAAAGCGCCCCGTCGGATCCACCGCGCCAATCCGGTCGGCGTCGCCATCGGTTGCCAGCCCCACATGATACTTGCCCATCTTCATCTCGGCGATCAAGGGCTGTAAATGGCGTTCGATTGGCTCGGGATGGATGCCATTGAAGCCGGGGTTCATTTCGCTGCGCAATTCGGTCACCTGGCAGCCGGCGCCTTCCAACAGCCGCCGCAAATAACCGCGCCCGGCGCCGTACATAGCGTCGATCACCACAGACAGATCGGCGCGTTGAATTACATCGAAGTTAACCAACTTGTGCAAGTGTTCAGCATAGGCCGGGAAAGGGTCGAAGCGTTGCACCAGCCCTTGCGCCAGGGCATCTTTCAATTCGATCTGTTTGGGCTGGACCCCCGCCTGCTCATGGGCGAGAATGCGTCGCTCCACATCTTTGGCATCGGCAGGGCTGGCCGAACCCCCGTAGGCCGCCTTGAGTTTGATGCCGTTGTAACGGGGTGGGTTGTGGCTGGCCGTAATCATAACGCCGGCGTCGGCCTTTTTGTCGACAATTGCATAACTTACAATCGGGGTAGGTGTGTCTGATCGGGTTAGCCAAACATGGATCCCATTGGCCGCCAGCACTTCGGCCACGGCCGCGGCATAGCGGTCACTTAGAAAACGGGTGTCGAAGCCGACCACCATGGCGCACGGCTGGCCAGTTGCGCCATGGCCATTACTGCCAGGTATATCGGCCAATGTTTTTTCGGCGATGGCTTGCGCGACTTTACGTACATTATCAAAGGTAAATTCATCGCTGATCACCGCGCGCCAGCCATCGGTTCCAAATTTTATGGGCATAAAGATTATCCTTGGTATATCAAAAAAGAGAGCACATCAAAAAACAATTATACTTAACTATAGCTTATATATGCTAAACAAAACATACATTCAGCTTACATTATTCGATTAGCTTAAGCTCTAACGCGTGAGCAAGCTCTACGGCGTCTTCAATCTCGGTCTGCGTCAAGGATAAGGCTAGCTCGCCCCGTGCCTGGGCGGGCGCCACATATTGGGTGAGCAGGCTGATTTCTAGCCCTGGATAGGCCGCCAGCCAGCGCAGCACTGGTGCGGTGCAACAGGCACCGTGGCCGGGCATCAACAAATGGCGCACAATGATCCGTTTATGCTGGCGCCAGAGGTGCTCAATCGAGCTGGTGACAACATGCCAGTAATTCGGCATACCGCCAATGCGTTCGCCGCAACTGGTTGGCCCAATCGCAGGGCCGAATTTCAAATCTGGCAAGTAGATATCGATCGCAGGATCCAACAAATCCAGCGCGACCTCCGTTAGGTAAAAATTACTATTGAAAACGGTGGGCACTTGTCTGCGCGCGCCTAACACCGCTATTGTTTCCAGGATAAATGGGATGTGGGGGGTTGGATCGCCACCGATGAAGGCGATCGAGCGGGCGCCTTGCGTCTGGCGTTGGACAATGCGTTCTGCCAATTGCGTGGGCGTAACCGCTACGCCATAGGTTGGTCGAAAAGCAAACTTAGCGGCCGTACAAAAAGTGCAAGTGGCCGTACAGCCGCTAAAGAAGATCGCATGGGCAGGACGCAGCACCGCTTCTTCACCCAGATGCAGCATCTCACTGGCAATGTAGCTCGTCTGGCCCACGCGACAGACCCCGCGCGCGGTGGCCCTTACCGCGCCACAATGGTGCGCACAGAGGTGACAATCGGTTAGTTGCGTTTGCGCCTTGTTTTGGACAAGCGACAGATCAGGCTGCATATCCCGCTCCAGATTACTTATCCCCACAGCTTACCGCGCAGGGTCTCGACCATACCAATTTTGTGCGCGGAGATAACTTGCGGAGGTGCCGCCTTTTGGTCGACCACAATTAAGGCACTACTCATCAAGGCATTCTGCCCCAAATAGATGCGATAACGTGCATTGCGGGTGCGCAGCCAACGGTAGTGCGGCGCCAAAGCGGCTACCTCTGGCGTCGCCGCCCACGGTTCCTCTTCCAACGCCACCGGTTCGCCTTCACGGCCCACAGTGGCGCAGGTGTCACACAAACCAGAGATGCGCACACATTCACGACAATAAGTGCAGCCACAACGGCGGCAGACACCGCCGTGGTCGGCGCAAAAAAAGTTCTCACAGATCCCACAGGCCGCATTGCACACGGGACAGGCTTCACCTTGGCAGATATGACACTTGACCATATCGGTTTGGCAGACGACATGGTCACACTTTTTTAGGTGTTGAGCATGTTGTGCACAGAAGGGCTGCTGACAAAAGGCGCAAAGCTCACCACAAGCAGGGCAGCAATTTGCCCCACAAGTTTGGCATTGGGCTACCTCTGGCGTTGCGGCCTGACAGACGGGACACGTTTGCAGACAATCCAAACAGTAAGCAACGTTGGCAATAGTTTGATAGAAGCCAACACCAACATGTTTGCCACAGGTGTGGCAAGCGACCAGGCAATTGCGACAGAAGCGCTGTCCACTTGCGCTACACACATCGGTGTGCGCACTATATTGATGGCAACCAGGACAGCGCACGGCACAAGTGGCGCAGATCAGTGCGGTTTGGCCACCGCCGGCCAGCACATGGTCGATGCGTAAATGGCTGCGACATTGGCGTACGCCACAGCCGGCGCATTCGGTCTGACAGGCATGGCACACATCATCCCCGCAGACTGAGCAGGGGCTAATGTGGTCGGCGCAGGCCCGTTCGCCGCACGCCCAACAGAGCCGGCCACAGCTATCACAATTTTGCTGACCACAGACAGAACAAGCCGCAACGCCACAGCGCTCACAAAGCACATCCTGGCAAGTAGCGCATTGCGTAATACAATTATCGCAGATCAAATGGCCGTTGCGATCCAAGGCAATCGCGGTTGTTTCCTGATCACAGACATAGCAACGAGGACGGCGCATGACGCCATTATAGCGGTTACGCCGTACGCGAAGGGTGGCCTCACGTTTCCCGTCCGACAAGGTCATTTCGGCGACGGCCACCGGCACTTGGATGGCGGCGTAGCTGATCAGATCCACCTGGACGCGCAGACGGTGGTTTTCTACTTCTTCAGCGATCTTGCGTTGCAGATCACTCTCCAACACCTGGCGTTTTTCACCGGTCGGGTCGTGCGCGTCATAGACTTCTTCAATTTGTTGCTGATAATAGGTGGTCAAGCGGTTGAGCATTTTATGCAGCCGGGGCAAAATTTCTGCCTCGTGGGCTACACAGCGCACATCGGCATGATAAATGGCATATTTGCGCGCGCTTTCGGCCAGGCGTGTCAATTGCGTCAAAGGCAGCAATTTGGCCGGTAAGGGCTGACCATCTTCGTTGCGCTCCACCGGCACCGGCTCGGCATCGGCTAGCAGTGCGTTAATATCAATCGTATCCGCTGTGACCGCCTCATTAACAGTAGGCAAGCGCGCACCGCTCTCATCCATTACGACAGCATAGATCTCTTCACGCTTGTCGTCTGCACGGTAAGTGATGCGCCAATTAAAGGCAAAAAGGAGTTGCAACTGCTCTTGCATGCGCAAGTTTGTAATGCTGGCATTGAGCGGCTGGACCGCATGCAGCAATTCTTGGCTGCTCGCAAAGCGACTGGGCAGCTTTTGTAAGGTGAGGGCCGCATGGCGGTCCAAATAGGTGAGCAACCGATCAAAAATCCGGCTGCCATAGGCCACCAGGTCGCGACCAATCTCCTGCTCGGCCTGTTGAAAACAAAGCTCTAAGTGCGGCTGGCCAAAGTGTTCGGCCAGCTCGGGCGATAACTTGACTGACAGCGGACTGTTTTTTTTGCGGCCTTGGATCTGAACATCAGCACCAAAACAGGTGAAGAAGGCCAGGGTGAATTGCCGCAAATCTATATTTTCGGTTTGTAACGGTTGTGTCATTGTATCAATTGCCATATTTTGTAGGATAGCCCACGCTAAAGTCGCGTATCAACTGAAAGTGTACCAACATAACATTGTGCCCAGCGCAAAATATCGGTTGCCCATCTTTCACCAATAGCCCTTTAGATCAACATAATCAATGTGTTATGCAATATATTCTTGCATCAAGGCGGAGTGTGATATAATAATTTGGCATTTACATATGCACCGCATTATCTATAAACCCCATTCTTATAATTAAAAAGCGCTTTCTAGCCCACACCCCTGGAGTCAGTAAATGCAGGAACAAATCTCCCAATTCTTAACATCCTTGGCGACGCAACAGAATCGCTCGGCTAACACAATTGCTGCCTACCGTAATGATCTAAGCCAATTTTTGGACTATATAGAAAAATATACCGACCCTAGCTTGCCCACGGTTAGCACATGGACAGATATCAATGCCACAGTACTGCAAGACTATAGTGGATTCTGTAACGATCACGCCTATACCTCTTCGACGGTTGCACGCAAAATTGCGGCCGTTAAAAGTCTTTTTAAGTATTTACATGGCAGTGGCCTAGTGGTAGAAGATTATGCGCAAAATTTGCGGCCACCCAAGGTAGCAAAACACGTGCCGCATGCCATTCTTTCAGAAGAGATAACAAAATTATTGGCAGAGCCGGCCAAGCATCATTCTGCCCAGGCCTTCCGTGACACCGCCTTATTAGAGACATTATACGCCAGCGGTATGCGTGTGACCGAATTAGTCAATCTAAATGTAGTTGATGTGGATATTGATAACAAAACGGTGCGTTGCGCCGAAGGCACCAAACGAACGCGCAATATCTCGCTCTACGACAACGCAATTTATGCGCTAAATCGTTATATAAGTGAAGGCCGCCCCAATTTGCTCGTCAGCGCAGCAGAAATCGCTTTGTTTCTCAACCATCGCGGGCAACGGCTTACTCGGCAAGGGCTGTGGTTAATCATTAAGCGCTATGTGCAACAAGTGGGCATCAAAGCCACGATTACGCCACACACGATGCGCCACAGCTTTGCCGCACATCTACTCAATGCGGGGGCTAATCTGCGCGATATACAAGAGCGCTTGGGTCATACCAGCCTGAGTACGACCCAGATCTACCGGCAAGTGTCGAACGAGGTCGCCAGTGAATTGATGATCGATGGCAAGCCGGTGCTTGGCAGCTAAAATTGTCCCAGTGGAGATCGACTATGCAACCAGAATTTACGCTTGAACAGTATGATGAAGCCGCGGCCTTTATCCGTAACCAGACGGCCCATCAGCCCACGATTGGGTTAGTTCTGGGCAGCGGTCTTGGCCCATTGGCCGAGCAGATTGAGCAAGCGGATGTCATTCCCTATGCTGCTATTCCCCACTTTCCCACGAGCACGGTGGCGAGCCATGCTGGTCAACTCGTGATCGGGACGCTGGCCGGCGCAGTTGTCTGCGCCATGCAGGGGCGTTTTCACTTCTACGAAGGCTATTCTATGGCGCAGGTTACGCTGCCGGTGCGGGTGATGGCGCGCCTGGGCATCAAAACGCTGATCCTGACCAA
>JBBRVA010000325.1:0-8441 GCA_038247295.1 Caldilineales bacterium
AAGACAGTGAATCAGTAGGACAGTAGAACAGTGTTTGTACTGTCTCACTGTCCTACTGATTCACTACTGATTCACCGGAGAATAGTATGGTTATTTCCGCCCAAGTGTACTAGTTGGTTATACGATTGCGGCCTTGTACGCCAGTGCATAGGCCACGGCTTCTGATCGCGCCAGCGCCATCCCCCGAGCCCACGCCATTTCAAAATTTGTTTCGCCCAACACAGTGCGCACCGCAGCCACCATCTGCGCATATTCGGCTTGATCAGCCGGGGCGAGAAAAGGCGCCAGGCCGGCAAAGATTGTTTGGGCCGCCGCCAATAACTGCGCGGCGGGCGCGTATTGCGCCTGCGCCAACGCTACCCCACCCACCCCCGCCAGACCGCGCGCCATCATGTGGCGGTTTTCCAGGTCCAGCGCCATAGTCAGGCTTTGCGTGTAATAGGCTGCCGCGGCGGCACCATTGCCGGCAGTCCGTTCTACCTGACCCAGATGGTGCAGCGTAATCATCACGCCATCTTTTTCGCCCAGCGCCAGGAAGCGCGTCTGGGCCTCGGTCAGATAGTTGCGCGCAACGGGGCCTTGACCTTGCAGCCAAGCCGCTTCGCCCAGGCCATTCAACGTCCAGGCAATTTCGCGCTTGCCATCGACGGCTTGATGCAAAGCTAGCGCTTCGGTTAGGAGCAGCGTCGCCGCCGCATAGTCACCGGCCAATGTTTCCAGCTCAGCTTTCTGGCGCAGTACAAAGGCCAATGCACCCGGTTCACCCACCGTACGCGCCAGGGATAAACTTTCGGCCACATAGGCGTACACTTGGGTCGCGGCGTGTGGATCGCCCATCAGCACATGCGACAGCGCGGTCAGTGCGCTGGCAATTTTGGCTTTATGCGCCAATGTGCGCGCCAAAACCAGGCTCGCTTCAAAGCGCGCAATCGTCTGCGGGCGGTCATGCAAGTTGAAAAAAACCCAGCCACTTTCGCGCAATGCATCGGCCAGACCGAGTTGATCCTCCAAGGTGCGCAAAAGAGCGATACTTTCCTCGATCGGTGGCAACGCTTGGGCATATTCGGCCTGGCTGGCGGCCAATTGACCACTGGCCAACAGCGCATAGGCACGGGCAACAGTCGGGGCGGTGCTCATCGCCAGGGCTTGGGTAAGCCAATACCGTCCTTCACTAAAATAGCCGCGCGTGTACCAGAATTCGTGTAACGCCGCGGTCAGGCGCAGCGCGGATTGGGCATCGGTGGCCAGGTAGAATTTAAGCGCGGCGCGCAAATTCTCGTGTTCTTGTTCCAATTGATCCAAGGCACGCTTTTTATCCTGACCCTGCATCGCCCGCGCGGCAGCTTCGGCCAGGGCCAGGAAATAATCGGCATGGCGACAGCGGATGGTTTCCGCTTCGCCGTTGGCCAGCAGCCGTTCATGGGCAAATTCGCGGATCGTTTCCAACAACACAAAACGCAGCCCCTGTTGGTTTGCCTGTTTTTGCACCAAATTCCGGTCATAGAGCGCGGTCAACAAAGGCAGGCAGGCATCAGCGGTTAAGTCATTATTTTCTCCAGCCGCACTGGCAACGAAGGTGGCCGCCTCCCCATCAAAGCCGCCGACAAAGCTGCCCAGCCGGGCAAATAGTTGCTGTGCGACAGGCGTCAACAGATCATAACTCCAGCCAATCGCGGCGCGCAGGGTCTGGTGACGGGGCGACAAATCGCGCAGTGCGCTGGTGCTGAGCAGGTCGAGCCGGCGTTCCTGAAGTTGGGCCAGCAATTGCTGCGCAGAGAAAAGATCGCTGCGTGCCGCCACCAATTCAATCGCCAGCGGCAGACAATCCAGGCGCAGACAGATTTCGGCGATCGGGGCGACAGCGTCCGTACTGGTGGCAAAATCGGGATCACAGGCTTGGGCACGCTGGATAAAGAGTTCGACCGCCGCCGCCGGCACCAGTGGCTGCACCTTGAAGCGCTGTTCGGCGCGCAGATGGAGGGGTGCGCGGCTGGTGACCAGCAGGCGCAAGCCAGCGCTCTGTTCCAGCAGCTCGGCCAGCAGCGGTGCAGCGCCGGTCACTTGCTCAAAGTTGTCCAACACCAACAATAGCTCTTTGCGTCGCAAAAATTCGACCACACGAGATTTCAGCGGTTTCGCCGCGCTTTCCACCACGCCTAATTCGTTCGCCAGTGCCACTATCACATGATCGGGCTCGCTGATCGCAGCCAGGGGAATAAAGTAGACACCGTGGGCAAACATATCTTGCAGGCGCGCGGCTGCCGCCACGGCCAGGCGGGTTTTGCCTACACCTGGTGGCCCCACCAGGGTCAACAGACGGCCGGGCGCTTCGATCAAACGCTGGGTCACCGTGGCAACCTCGCGGGCGCGCCCGACTAAGGTTGTGGGTGGCGCCGGCAGATGAACCTCGCCTTCGAGCACTTCTTCGTGGATTTCCGTGTGGATGGTCTGATGCACGCGCTGTGCGGTTGGCAAGCGTTCGCCGCGCGCGTCCGCCGCCAGCTCGAGCAGGCGTTGAGCCAGGCGCGGTTCGTCACCCAAGTCCAGCGCCGGGGCAAACTTTGCGCTAATTGTCGCCGGGTCGGGCAGGCGTTGGTTCTGTTCCAGGCGCGAGATCTGGGCACTGCTAAAGCCGACCCGAGTGGCCAATTCGCCTTGCGTCAACCCAGCCCGGCGACGCAACCCTTTCAGCAGATCACCAAAGGTAATGGCACTGGCCAATGATGTGGTTGACGACACAAATGCTCCTTTTGCGTATTAGTCTCATCCCAGTCTGTACGGTTCAAAACCGCATCTACAATATCTAATACCCGAATATCTATATTTTATCTGCCCCATACCAACCATTGTACGGTTTTACTTGACAAATAACAAGCAAACCGTTGTTCAAGCTGGCAAATTTTTGGCAAAAATTGGCTAGGGTTGCCCAGGAAAGGGTGCGAAAATCGCAGCATGGGCAAATGGATTCGGCGGACAATCACTGTCACCATCATCGAAACCTGGACGCTACCCTGGGCGCAAGCGTACGGCGTGTGCGATACAACTCGTCACAGCCAAGACTCAGCCCACCGATCTACCAGTGCAGAGGAGATCACGCGGCTCTCTTCTAGCGTAAATACCGCCGTGGTGTGGATCAGCGATCCATATTCCGATGTAGAAGTTGGTCAATCCCCTGAGCAAGCCTAGGTCAACTTCCGTTACAGGATCTAACCGTCCCTTTTCAACCGTAGGAGTCAATCTATGCGCAAGAAATTGTTTAGCGCCACGCTCAGCATCGTTGCCTTGATCAGCAGTATTGTTATTTTCAGCGCGGCAGGCGCCTTGCCGGTGCAGAGCCAATCCGCCACCTTTGTCGACCGTGCCGGTGGGACCTATGAACAGATCGAAGTTGTCCTGCAGGCCGACAGCGCCCCCGCGCCCGGTGGCGTGGCTGGCTTTACATTTAGCGCCACGCCCCTGCGCGCCGCGCCGGATCTCACCATCCATTGGGAACTGCCCGACGGCGGCGCCTTGTTGGGTGGCCCAGCCGAAGAAAACCTTGGCGCCGTGACGGCCGGGGCAAGCCGGGTGACGACGCGCCAGGTGCAATTTGCCACGACTGGGGTCTACACCGTGCGTGTGCAGGCCACCTATCATCCCAACAGTGCCACCACATTAACCGCTGTGGGCGTACTCTTTTTCACGGTTGATGCCGGCGGCTCGACGGTAACCGACAGCGATCCACGCCTGCAACGTTACACCCCGCCTACGACAAGACGCACAATCGACAAATCAGGCGCGGTGGTTGCGGCGGATGCTTGGGGCACGAACGCGCCGACGGGCTGCTTTTATGTAACCGGTATTTTGACGCGTGGCGATCGCCAACCGGCGGCCAATCCACCGCGCTACAACGATGTGGGCGGCAGCGCTGTTCCGGTGCACAATATCCTGGTCGAGATGCGTGAGGAAGACACCTTCTCGGATGACTCATACGGCTACACTGTTACTGATGCGAATGGCAAGTTCGAGTTCCGCTTCTGTGATGACGATGGTTTTCTCAACGATGAATTGGAACTCTACACGCGCGTCTGTGCCGAAGTGTGGGATGGGCCAAACCGGATCGCGCGCATCGAAGAGACCAGCGAGCAGGAACTCTACTGTTTCGACTCGGGCACGATCGACTCGGAAGGTGGCACAGTCGATTTTGACGTGACCACTTATGCGATCAATTCGCTGGAAGCACCGATCTTTAACATTGCCGACAGCCTCTACTGGGCATGGAAATATTGGAACAACAATCTTGGCAACGGTTCGCCGGCGATGGACCGCAGCGTTACCGTCTATTGGGAGCGCGGCAAGAAGGCTACCGGCTCGTTCTACAGCGATACCCGCACCACGCTTGTGATCGCCGACGACGCCTCCAGCGCCGACGAATGGGATGATTCGGTGATCATCCACGAGTGGGGCCATTTTGCCGATCACCAATTTAGCTGCAACCAAAACCCGGGCGGCGCGCATACCTTGCCCGGCCTCAACAACGGACCCACGGGCGCGCAACTTTCCTGGGGCGAGGGCTTCCCCGATTATTACCAAAGCGCGGCGCGCACGATCATGCCCGGCTCTGGCTTTACGAGTTTTTATATCGATGTGACTGGCCCCACCGTCGATTTTGAAACCTTGCCCGGTACGGCCACCGATCGCAACGAAGGCGCCGTCGCCGCCCTGTTGTGGGACTTTATCGATGCGGCCAACGATGGCAACGACACGGTCAATCATGGCCAGGCCCGCATCCAAAAAGTCTTTACCGACCCGGCCTTTCAGGGTAACACGCAATGTAATATGCGCCGTTTCTTAAAGGTGTGGAAAGACCTCGGCTTTCCCACCGACGCGGCCACCGCGGCCACGGTGGTGCAAAATGTGGCGATCAACAATCCCTTTGCCCTGGCTGTCGCCGCCGGCGCCGATGCCCCGATCACCGCCGCCCAAGCGCAAGCGATCAATGCCGCAGCCCCGCTCGACTACCGCTGGTGGGACCAGGTGACGATGGTGCTCGACAACAGCACGAGCATGGCCGGGCCGGCGGGGACAACCAAAATCGACGCCACCAAAGCGCTGATCCGCGAACAGGTCAACGATCTGAGCGCCAACCCGCGCGGCACCGAGTTTAACCTCTATACCTTTAACACCGGCAGCCTCAAGAATGGCGTGCTCGGCGAGGGCCGCTTCTTTGCCGACCAGATCAACCCGCTGCTCGACGGGTTGGTGGCCAACGGCGCCGATGGCGGCTGCCCCGTGCGCGCCCTGGATGCCCTGACGCAGGCGGTGGAAAATCGCTACGATGGCCAGGCCTGGGTCTATACGGACGGCGATGCGCAGCCTTCGACCACGGTCAACTACGTGCGCCAACAGCTCAATGAGCGGCTGATTCGCGGCTCGATTGTCTTGCTGGGCGGCTGTAGCACGCTGCCCACCCTGCAAAGCAATGTCAGTGGCGCAGAGAAGAGCTATCTGGGGCTGGCGGCCGATGGTTCGCAGCCGGGCGGGATTGTGCCCTATCTGCTCACGGCGATTGGCACGGGTGGCCAATTCCTCTATGTCGCACCGGATCAGTTGCCCAACGCGGTCGATATTCTGCGCGCCCAGGCCAGCCACAGCGCTGGCGCCGGCCGTTGGAGCGATTATGTGAGCAATAACTTCACCTATCGCTGGGATCGCCTGCTGCCAGAAGAGTATCAATGGATGCCCACCGGCCTGCTGCAAGATGCCGGTCAATTGCCAATCGGCGCGCCCGTGCGCGTCAATTTGCCGCAGCCCTTCTCCTTCTATGGCGGCTCGACCAGTGCGGTCGATGTCTACCAGGACGGCTACATTCGGATGGATCCGTGTACGGTCAATCCGCAGTTCTGTGAAGATATCTTCAAAGGGTATAGTAATATTTTGAATAAAGACCTGGTCTGGGAATTTATCTCGCCAGGGCCCTCGGCGGCGTCCGCACCGGATGCAGTGCAGGAGTTTGGCTCACAAGTCCACGTCTATCGCGGCGGGCTGGGCATCAACGAGTGGTATATTATCTCGACCGAAGGCAGGGCCCAGTATGGCAACAACGACTTCGCCCGCCGCGCCTATCAGGTCTGGCTCAATCTTCAGACTGGTGAAATTCGCTATCTGTACGATGCAGTGCGCCCGGTCGATGCGTCTACGGCCAAGATCAGCGTGGGCGAGCAAAGCTTCTTTACCACCAACGAGGTCGTCGTCAGCAACCAAGATCTAGCCGGTGCCGTGAGTGGTGGTGGCTACAAGTTTACGCCGGCGCCGCCACAGCCGACCAAGAGTTATACCGTGGCAGTCGATTCGAAGATTGCAAGCATTGGCTTTTTGCAGACCGGCTACAGCGGTAGTTTGGCGGCGATGGCGGTTACCTATCCCGACGGCACGGCCGTGGATTGCGCCGATACGGCCAACGTGATCTGTCTGAGTTTAAACAACGGGCTGCTCCAGTATGTCCAAGCCAATGTCGGTGGTCGCACCGGCGTCTGGACCGCCGTGATCAGCGTCGGTGGCACCGGTGAGGGCACCTTCTCGTTTAATGCGTTGGCGGCCAGCGCCATCAACCCAACCGGCTTGGGCAAGAAGAATGTGTCGATCCAAGACCAGGGCTTCAAGCTGGACTTGGGGCGCACCGCCGACGACGGCATCCTGACCGGTTGGCTGCAAACCCCCGCCGGGGCGCGTTTTGGCAGCAACTTTACCTTCTACGATGATGGTGTGCATGGCGATGACTTAGCCGGCGACGGCATCTTTGGGTCAGATAACTTCAAGCCACCCGGGCGCGGCGTGGCCTATCTCTGGATGCAGGGGACGCTGGACGGCGAAACGATTACCCGCAACGACCCTGCGCCCTACAACTTCCAGCCGATTGAAGTTCAGCCAGAAGTACCCTATGTTCAGGGCTTCATGGGTGCGTCGGTGACGGTTGGCTACGCCGTTACCAATCTGGATTCGATTCAGCGCTGTTACAACTGGGAAGTGAATGTGCCCAGCGGCTGGGTCTTTGGTGGCTCTTCCGGCTCACCCTTCTGTGTCGCCGCCGGGGCAACCGCCCATCCATTTGTCAGCTTCAGCTATCCGCTGGATAATCAGCCGGGTGGTGTCACCAGCGACCTCAGCGCGACCTTTACCGAAGCGAGTGAGGGGCGCACGATTGGCAGCGCGACCAGCACCGTCGCCTTCTTCCGTCCGCTGGCCGCGATCGAGTTTGATAATCGTTGGATCGACACCTATCTGCGCCCCAATAACACGGATACGGTTAGCCTCACCGTAAATCTGCTCGACGATCAAGGCCAGATCACCGGCTGGAGCAACGGTCTGGGCTATGAACTGCGCACCACGCTGGGCACAATTACCTCGCCGACCGATGGCTATTTTGACAATGGCCGGCTGCCACTTGAATTCAGGGCCGGTGCCGAAACGGGTGAAGCCGTGATCACAGCCCTGGTCGAGGGCCTGACGGCGACGACGACACTCCAAATTCGTAACCCATCGACTGCGCAGATTGATCTGGTCGCCGCACCGAATGACATCAGCAACGCCAACGCGACAGCGCTGGTTGCTACGCTGCGCGACGCCTGGGGTGATGCGGTGGTGGGGCAACGCGTGCGCCTGAGCGTGGGCGATGACGACGGCAGCCAAGGCACGATCAACGGCAGCGAAGTGATTACCGGCACGACCGATGGCAACGGCCAGGTGATCGCCAGCTTTACCAAAGGCGCCAGCGCGGCCGGCACGGTGGTCGTACGCGCCGAAGCGTTGGTGGGCGAAGCTGCGGCGTTGCGTGTAACGCACGAAGACAGCGAAGTTCTGACCCTCTCCGCCGGTTCGCCGCCGGGCAGTAATTTGATTTACCTGCCCTTGATCTCCAACAACACGGGGCAGGCAGAGTAAGCTAGGATTTACCCATGAAGTAGGGCGCAGTTCAAACAACCTGCCAGGAAGCAAAGGGAACTTCCTGGCAGGTTATTCTCCCCACGCTAGGCCTATTTCCGCAAAGATTGAGGACCTCTAGCCCCGCGCAGCAACGGATAAACGACCGCCTGCTGTGAACTAACGCATGCGCCGGCGTGTCGCACTCACTAGCCAAATGCACAGGGAGAGCATATAATCATGGTATCATCGACGCGGGGCGGCTAGCGCAGCCCCGATCAAGCGATCCATTTCAACCATAAACCACATCAAGAAGGATTCGATCATGAATAGACCCAGCATTGCCAGTGCGTTCACTACCTTCCTCGTTGCCAGTGCGCTTTTGGCTGGCTGCGGCGGCAATGATGAAGCAATGGCAACTGAGCCAGCCGTTGCCCCAGCCGCCACCATAGCCGCAGTTCAGGCGACCGTAGCCGCCACGGCCACACCAGCCCCGGCGGCAGTGGAGCTACCCACCGATCCGCAGGCTGCGCTGATCGCAG
>JBBRVA010000326.1:0-8439 GCA_038247295.1 Caldilineales bacterium
CCATCCGTGCCCGCCAATGTCCTAATCGAAACAAACCAGTAATCTGGCTGAGTGTGATCAAGCCAAGGCCGATCGACAGTCCAAGATAGATCAGACTGAGATTAAGCGTTGAACGTGGCGGTGTTTTGCCCGCCAACATGGTTGCGACGCCATCGGCAATAGCGTGGCTGGTTGGCGAACCAACAAAACTGGAAATATTGGTCAGGACGATTACGCCCCATTTCTGCTCGGGCAGCATCACAATCTTGCCGCGGAAGTTCGCCACGATGCCGCCGTGGTGGATTGCGGGAATCCCGTTGATCGGCCCAACACGCCAGCCCATTGCATAACTGAACTCGTCGCTTGGCGCGCCCGGTTGGTGGGTGGCAGCGAGGCTCTGCGGCGTTAACACCGCTACATCGCCATACCTCCCCTGATTCAACTGGGCGATCACATAGTGGCCTAAATCTTCGGCACTGGAAATCAGCGCGGCGGTTGGCAGGCGCGTCGCGCCATACGGCAGGGTTGTCGCTGCCGGAAAGCCAAACCAATATTGGTAGCCCGAGGCCATGCCATCCTTTTGCGCGAGATCCTGCGAAATAAAGCTATGATTCATGCCAAGTGGTGTAAAAATATTTTCCTGCACATATTCGCCAAACGGCTGACCCGAAACCAGCTCGACAACCAATCCAAGCACTTGATAGTTTGGGCTTGCATAGTCGTGAATTGTTCCGGGCGCGTGATCCAGCTGCGTATGACGTAAGGTGCGCACATGGTCGGCAAGCGAAGGGGTTGGCCCCGTTGCCCGTGGTGCGTTGGTAGGGATACCGCTGGTGTGGTACAACAACTGGCGCAAGGTTAGTTCGCGCGATGCTTGCGGGTCGGCTACCTGGAACCATGAAATATAACGTTGTACCGGCGCATCAAGCTCGATCTTGCCTTGTTCCACAAGCTGCATAATTGCCATTGCCGTAAATGATTTGCTCATGGAACCAAGGATAAACGATGTTTGTGGCGTAATCGGCTTGCGATCCGGCCCGGCAACACCATAGCCTTTGGTGTATACAATCGCATTGTCATGCACAATTGCTAAGGAAACACCTGGAACACGGTCGGCTTGGATCTTTGAATCGATAAAGCGGTCGATTGCGGCAAAATCGGCAGTACTAGCGGCGGAACTGACCGCCAGCGATGGGGAGCCATACAAGGCGAAACAAATTACTGGGGCAAAAACAACCAACCATCTACCCAAGGAGCATAGGTTATATCGTTGCTTCATTGATGCCTGCCTTTGATCGACTTCAAACATTGCCTTCGAAGTGCAACGCATATAGCGTATTGTATGAGAGGTTCAATACTCTTGCAAGCCAGCCTTTACGGGTTGAGAGCGGCCCAACGACAGCAATCAGTTGCGCCAAGGCCCGCTGGAGCATCTGAAAAACGCACCGGCTCAGGGCCGAAGGCGTCAACTGCATTGCCTTGTTCGGCGGGAAGCGCCGCCAGAAGGGAGCGATTGGAGGCGGTGACGGCCTATCCACCCCGACGCCGAACGGCGGGCGATCCCGCGCCAGCGGACATTGCTTCAGCCACCACCACTATTGCTGGCGCGAGCCCACTGCGCTGTTGAAAGCCAGAGGACGGCGGAATTGGACCGAACGATAACGCTCAATTGCGAGTTGGACGAATGAGAGCAAGAAAACAGTGCGCTCGTTACTGCCGTTGCCACTTGAGTTGGAATTCGAGTTCTTCGCCATCCTCAGTACGCTCATGCTCAATGCTGATACTCGCACTTGTCGGAATGGTAAACCGTTCACCGGCGACTTGAATTGTGAAGGGCTGTTGCTGTTCCAGCGCATCCGCTAAACGGCGCAGCTTTGCCACAAAATCTGATACAGAGTAGACCTTCTCGATGTCACGATGCGGTAAATCAGTCATGATAGCAAATCTCCTTGTGCTGGCGGGATAGATACGTGATAGCCAAGAGTATATCATAGCAGTTGGTCCAGCAGCCAAAGCCGATCGAGGGGGTTGCTGTGGCGAGAGGCCGCCGAACATTATATGGGACGCTGCCGTATTTTACCCCAATAGTGATTCTCTACACACCTATAGGGGTCGCATCTCAGCGTCTTAGACGGTTGCCAATCCAAATGTAAAAAAACGGCTACTGTCCATACCGCCTAGGGAGCTACCAAAAACGGCAACCGCCTAATCTGCCAGAACTGTCAGCCTTTTGTCACTTCTCGGCAACGACAACCTGTGTTATGCTTTCTCACCAAGAACAAACGTTCTTCCAACTTATAATATGGATTGTTTACTAATATACTGGTTTCCAATTGCGTTGTCAACTAGAATTTTTGCGAGCCTTTAGAGATGGAACCAAAACCCAAAAAACTCCTCGACCGAGTGCGCGACGCCATTCGCCTAAAAAATTATTCGATCAGAACAGAGAACACCTACGTCGACTGGATTGAGCGCTTTATTCGCTTTCATAAACTCTGTCATCCTCTGGAAATGAATATGCCGGAAATTGAGGCTTTTCTGACCTGGCTGGCCGTCGAACAAAATGTGGCGCCGTCCACCCAAAATCAAGCGTTGAGCGCGCTGCTCTTTCTCTATCGGAATGTCCTCAACGTGGAATTGATCGGCTCTATCGACGCTGTGCGCGCGCAAAAAGACAAACGTCTGCCGACTGTCTTAACTAAAAGTGAAGTGCAACAGGTGATTAAAGGCATGAGCGGCCTTCATCAACTCATGGCGCAACTGCTTTATGGATCGGGCATGCGCCTCATGGAATCGGGTGCCCCCTGGGCGCGTTTACGCGTGAAAGATATTGAATTTACCCATCATCAATTGCTTGTGCGCGACACCAAAGGCAATGAGGATCGCGTCACCCTGCTACCCCAACGCGTTGTGTCTTTGCTCCAAGCCCATTTAGCAACCGTCAAAGAACTGCACCAGAAAGACCTAAAGGATGGGCATGGTGAAGTATACTTACCCTATGCACTGGCACGTAAATACCCCAACGCAGCTAAAGAATGGATGTGGCAATATATCTTCCCGGCGGATCGACTTTCTGTCGACCCGCGCAGCAGTCTAGTGCGTCGCCATCATGCAGATGAAAGCACCTTGCAGCGTGCGGTCCGTCGTGCCGCACTGGATGCCAAGATCAATAAGCATGTTACACCCCACACCTTTCGCCATTCCTTCGCCACCCACTTGTTAGAGGCTGGTTACGACATCCGGACAGTGCAAGAGTTGCTCGGTCATAAAGACATCAAGACCACGCAAATCTACACGCATGTCCTCAACCGTGGGCCACGGGCGGTGCGCAGTCCACTTGATTGAGCCAGGGCGTTGCTCGATTCCCAGCCCATTACAACTTCAGCCCGCTCATCACCACGCCGGACACAAAATAGCGTTGCGCGGCGACAAACAGCGCCAACACCGGAATCGTCATGATCGCGGCGCCGGCCATCAGCAGAGGGTCACGCGGGTCGTTGGTTTCCAGGAGCATGGTCTGAAAGGTGCGCAAGCCAACCACGGCCGTGTAGAGCGTTTGCGTGTTCAAGTAAATGAACGGCCCAAAAAACTCGTTCCAAGGCACGTTTTTGTCAGAGCCTCAGATCCGCCCTCATCATTTCCAAGCCTGCGCGCCCCAACCGCCCAAACGAGCTCGACAACTCAACGCGGTGGTGAATCTCATGTTTGAGCACGCGCCAGATCATCCAACCGACGAGGGTGGGTAATTGGTAAGTAGTAATTGGTAATTGCATACCCGATTATGCAATTACCAATTACTACCTCCCCTCACTTCTGCCCATACACATTCATATAACGGTCATGCAGCTTCGCCACATCCGCCGGTGCGATTTCGTCGGGCTGGCCCATGAGCAGGGCAAAGTGGACCGTGCGCGCCACGTCTTCCACCATTACGGCGGCTTTGACGGCGGCTTTGGCGCTCTTGCCGATCGTAAAGACGCCATGATTCTTGAGCAGCACGGCCACCGATGAACCAATATGATCAACGACCTGCTGGCCAATCGCTTCGCCACCGATCAAGGCGAAACCGGCGCAGGGAATCGGGCCGCCAAATTCGTCGGCGTGGGCCGTTAGGTAGACCGGGATCGGCTTGCCCAGGGCGGCAAAGGCGGTGGCGTAGGGCGAATGGGTATGCACAATGCCGTGCACATCCGGGCGCTGGCGGTAGATGTACAGATGGCTGGCCGTGTCCGACGATGGTTTGAGCGTGCCTTCCACGATGTCACCTTCCAGGTCGAGCACGACATGATCCTCGGGGCGCAGATCTTCGTACATGATGCCACTCGGCTTGATCACGACCAAGCCGCTGGCCGGGTCACGCTGGCTGACGTTGCCGGAGGTCCAAGTGACCAACCCCGCTTTGGGCAAACGCAGATGCAGTTTGTACAGTTCTTCTTTAATTGATTCTAACATGATGGTAACTCCATGGTAAACAGGGAAACAGGTAAACAGGTAGACAGGTATGGATCTTCCTTGTCTACCTGTTTACCTGTCTACCTATTTACCTGTCTACTGCTTTTCTCTATCCTGCCAACACCGAGCGGCGCAAGGCGCGCAAGCGCTTCATCACATCGTTTTGACCGCGGCCAAAGTAGGTGTAGAGTGTGCTGTATTCGGCGTAGAGTTGATCGTAGACCCTGGCGTTTTCGGCAAGCGGGCGATAGACCACGTCTTGCAGCCCACCCATCTTTTGTTCGGCGGCGAAGATATCGGCGTAGCCACCAACAGCAGCCCCAGCCGCCACTGCGCCATGCATCGCCGCCCCCAACGCGCCCCCGAGCGCGCTGCGAATGACGCGGAATTCACGATTGGTCACGTCGGCGTAAATCTGCATCAGCAACGGGTTGCGGTCGGGCAACCCACCGGCGGCGACGACACTGTTGACGGGCACACCGTTGCGCGTAAAGGCTTCGATGATCTCACGCGTGCCAAAAGCGGTCGCTTCGAGCAGGGCGCGATAGATGTCGGGGGCGGTGGTCGCCAACGTTGCACCGATCAAAAGACCGCCGAGTTCCACATCGACCAGCGTGGAACGGTTGCCGTTCCACCAATCAAGCGCAATCAGGCCGTGTTGGCCCGGCTGCTGTGGGGCAGCTTCTTGCTCTAGATATTTATGCAACGTGACGCCCTGTTGTTTGGCCGCGGCATGATAGAGCGGCGGCACGGCGTTTTCCACAAACCAGGCAAAGATATCACCCACCGCGCTCTGGCCGGCCTCGTAGCCATAGTAGCCCTCGGCGATCCCATCTTCGACGACGCCGCACATCCCAGGCACCTGGGCCAGGGTGGTGCCATTCAGCATATGGCAGTTGCTTGTGCCCATGATGATGGTCATAATCCCCGGTTGCGTTGCCTGTGCGGCGGGGACGGTGGCATGCGCATCAACATTGGCCACGGCCACGGCAGTGCCAGGTTTCAAGCCCATCCAGGCGGCGGCTTCAGCGGTCAACTCACCCGCCTTGGTCCCTAGCGGCGAGATCGGGCAGTTCATTTTCGTCGCCACCACGTCGGCAAAGTCGGGGTGCAAGGCGGCCAGATACGCTTGGCTGGGATAACCGCTCTCCTTCTGCCAGATCGCCTTGTAGCCGGCGGTGCAGGCGTTGCGCGTCTCCTGGCCCGTCATCTGCCAGATCACCCAATCGGTAGCTTCGATCAACCGGTCAGCGGCGTGATAGATGGCGGGTGCTTCGTTGAGAATTTGCAGCGCTTTGCTAAAGAACCACTCGGACGAAATCTTGCCACCGTAGAGGTCGATCCAACTTTCGCCGCGTGCGCGCGCCACTTCATTGATGTGGTCAGCTTCGGGCTGAGCGGCGTGGTGTTTCCAGAGCTTGACCCAGCTGTGGGGCTGATGGCGAAATTCGGGCAGTTGGCAGAGCGGAGTGCCATCCATCTTCGTCGGCAACATGGTACACGCCGTAAAATCGATGCCAATGCCGATCACATCAGCCGGATCGATGCCGCTTGCTTGCAACACGGCCGGAACGGTGCGTTTGAGGGTTTCGATATAGTCATTGGGGTCTTGCAAGGCCCAGTCGGGTTCCAGACGCACGTCGCTGTCGGGCAACCGTTCGTCGATCACGCTGTTGGTATAGGGGAAAACGGCGGTGGCCACTTCGCGGCCATCGGCCACATCCACCAAAAGCGCACGGCCGGATTCTGTGCCGTAATCGACACCAATCGCATACTTAGGACTCATGAGTTTTTTCCTTTCGACATAGGCACTGGGAGCGGCAGAATAATCAACAGTGAACCCCACCCTAACCCTCACTGCCATTAAATTAGGGCATTGTAGGTGCGGTTTTTAACCGCACAATCTCGGTTAGAACACCCATGTGCGGTTTTTAACCGCACCTACAATGCAACGATTTTTTCTTACCTTAATGGCAGTGAGGGTTAGGGTGGGGTTGCGTTAATTGAGTTGCTTATTCACGAGTTCCTTATCAGTCATTACTGCATAAGATAGATTATGAGAAGCAAACAGACGGCTCAGCGCATACGTGATGGCGCCATCCACATATCGAGATTGGTGCCCAGTTTGGCCTTGACTGGCTCGGTGGCAGCCGCTAACCGGCTTACCACATCGGTGGTCAGGGTGAAGTCAGCGGCAGGCAAATTCCAGGTTAGTTCGTCGGGATTGCGGGCGCCGACCAGGAATGAGGTGACAGCCGGTTGTTGCTTGACCCAGGCCAGCGCCACGGTTGCCATCGGTGCGCCAACTTCGGCGGCAATCTGGCGCACACCCTCAATCGCCGCGAAGACCTCGGCCTCACAGCCTGTCTCGTTGTGCTGGGCCATGGCCCGCGCATTATTGTACCAGCGGGTACGGGCCAGGCCATCCGGCACTTCATCCGCTGCGTGATAACGCCCAGTCAATAAACCCTGCGCCAATGGGCTATAGCAGATAATGCCAACATTGTGCTCGACACAGAGCGGCTGCACTTCGCGCTCGATCACGCGCCAGAGCAAGCTAAAGGGGAGTTGGTTTGTTTCACATTCACTCAAACTAATCATCTCGGAAAAATCTTGGACGGCGAAATTGCTCACGCCAATCGCACGAATCTTGCCCTGTTCTTTGAGTTGTTGCAACGCGCCCACGGTGTCGGCCAGCGGCACGTCGTGATTGGGCCAGTGGATCTGATAGAGGTCAATGTAATCGGTCTGCAGCGCCTGCAAACTGCCCTCACAGGCGGCGATCACCTCTTCTGGGCGGAGGTGATTGGGCGAAACTTTGGTGGCGATGATGGCCTCGGCGCGGCGCCCGACCAGCGCTCGGCCCAATACCCGTTCGGAATGGCCGGCTTCGTAGCCTTCCGCCGTGTCGAAGAAATTGATGCCGGCATCCAATGCGGCATGCACGGTGGCAATCGAGGCGTTGTCGTCCTGATCACCCCAATATTGGCCGCCGGCAAACGGCCAGCACCCCAGTGCCAGCACAGAAACATTAATGTCGGTGCGTCCAAGCTTGCGGTATTCCATGGTTAATTCTCCTGATGATAACGGTAGGATCTTTTACGCAAAACTGCTCTGATAGGCGGCCACATGTTGGGCGATAGCGGCGACGGGCGCCGTCCAAAGGCGTTCGCGGTTGCGCGCCAGATAAGCACACAATTCTTCCAGATCGCCAACGCCCACATGCAAATGGCCATCGTTGATGCCATGAAAGGTAAGAATCGCCCATCGTCCTTGCGCTGCGGCGGCCTCGGCCAGGCCGACCAACTCGGCGCCCGTCATACGTTCGCACGGAGTAGACCAAAGATAATAGAGGTCACAATGGCGCGGGTCATTGGGCTGTTCGCCGCGGCCGCGCCCTGCAACACAGTGCTTCGCCACCACCGGCACATAACTCTGCCGTGTGGCTCCCCGGCCCACAAAGGGCTGGTAACAAGTGTAGCCATAGGAGACAGGCCCCTGTTCCGGGATCACTTCGGCAATGCGCCGCCCAGCCCCGACAATTTCCGCATCAATGTCGTCCAGTGTCATCTCTTCCAGCGCAGGCCGGTTGTTCTGAGAAATAAAAGCAAAGTTCTTCGAACAAGGATGGCTGATCGTATGGTTGCCAATTTCATGGCCGGTTTGGGCGGCAGCGCGCCAAGGAATCAGTTGCTCTTGGTAATTATCGCGTGGGTTGACGTAAAAGGTGGCCAACAAAGCATATTTGTCCAACATGGGGATGGCCAGGTCTAACTGCGATTGGGTGCCATCATCAAAAGTCAACGAGAGTGCGCCCTGGCGACCATTGGGCCAAGGCGAAGTGGAAGTGGACATCAGTGCATAACTCCTTATATGGGCATGGGTCAAAGGTCGCTAGTACACTTGGGCGGAAATAACCATACTATTCTCCGGTGAATCAGTAGTGAATCAGTAGGACAGTGAGACAGTACAAACACTGTTCTACTGTCCTACTGATTCACTGTCTTA